>VHDG01000272.1 GCA_016871475.1 Verrucomicrobiota bacterium | reverse complement strand
CCACCATCCTTCCCGATGCTGGCGGGAACCGGTTGATCGTGGTGGCGGACAAGCCCGAGTTGGACATTGTGGAGGAGCTGGTGAAGAAGTTGGACAAGGTCAGTGCGCAGAGCTCCACCGCCCGCGTGTTCAAACTCAAGTCGGCTGAACCCGAGAAGGTTGCCGAGATTCTGACGGCGAGCCTGGTGCGATACGATGCCTATGGCCGCCCTCAGCGGCGCGCAACGGTGTCGGTGGATTCGAAGACCCGGACCCTGATCGTCACCGGCGATCCGAAGGAGCTTCAGGGAGTCTCGGTGATCATTGAACAGCTGGATACTTCGTTGGGAGCTCAACCCGATCGCAAGATGAAGGTGGTGAGCCTCAAGCAGGGCCGGGTGGTGGAGACCACCAGCCGTGTCCGGCAGCTCTACGCAGATCACGTCAAGACCCAGCCCGAGCTTGCCTCAAGCGAATTGCTGATCCTGGATGAGCCGGCAAGCAGCCAGATCATTCTCTCGGGCACCGAGGCTCAGCTCACCCTGGCAGAGAAGATCATCGAAGACCTCCAGGTCTCCCAGGTGAGGCAATCCTCACGGGAGACACGGATGATCGAGATGGGTACGGTGGACGAGCTGAACCGGGTGCTTCCGATGGTCCAGCAGCTTTATCAGGACCGATGGAGGAACCGCGATGCCAGCGATCCGGCCGACGCCGCGTTTCTCACGGATTCGCGCAACGCTCGTTTGATCATTACGGCACGGACCAATCAGCTCAGCGAGATCGAGGCGATTCTCGGCCAGGTCAGAGCTGGTCAGAGCGCGACGCTGGAGCGGGATACCCGGATTTTCGATCTCACGACAGCGAGCGCTGCGGAACTCTCCACAACAGTTCGGACGCTTTACCTTGAGCAGAGCAAGAACAGGCCTGGATCGGGAGCCTCCGAGACCATCATCCTGCCTGACAGCGGCTCGAACCGTCTCATCATCACGGGTTCCACCAACGAACTGGCCGTGGTTGAGGAGATCATTCGCAAGCTCGACAAGGTAAGTGCGCAGAGTGCAACCACGCGTGTATTCAAGCTGAAGGCGGCTGACCCCGACAAGATCGTGGAGATTCTGGGCAGTGCACTGGTGCGTTACGACGCCTATGGACGGCCTCAGAAGCGGGTGTCAGTCGTCGTGGACTCCAAGACACGAACGTTGATCGCGACGGGTGATCCGAAGGAATTGCAGTCTGCTTCCGTAATCATCGAACAATTAGATTCTTCGCTGGGTACGCAGCCCGAGAGGCGGATGCGTGTCATGGCTGTGAAGGCGGGACGTGCCGCCGAGCTTTTGACCAAGATTCGCCAGGTCTATCTCGACCAGGCCCGGACCCTGCCGGAGCTGGGTAACGTCGAGCCGATGATCCTCGAGGATTCTGCCAGCAATCAGCTGATTCTGGGAGGCACCGATGCCCAGTTGACCCTGCTCGATAAAATCGCCGGGGAGCTTCAGACCACCGCGGTGTCCCAGCAGCCCCGGGAGACGAAGCTGCTTGAAATTGGTTCAGCCGAAGAGATTCAGAGGGTTCAATCTCTTGTCCAACAGCTTTATCAGGATCGATGGAAGACCAAGGAGGCGGGAGACCCGGCGGACGCCACGTTTATCGCGGATGCAAAGAGTGGGAAGCTGATTGTGACGGGGAGGGCGAGTCATCTTCGAGAGATCGAACAGCTGCTGTCCCAGATCTCCACATCCTCCACCAACGACGTGGCACGCGACACCCGGGTTTACGAGCTTGAGTCTTCGTCGGCGGCCGAGTTGGCGACGACCGTTCGATCGCTCTATCAGGAACAGCTCAAGTCCCGTCCGGCCCCGATGGCTGAACGCGCCAATGTCCTGCCCGACGCGGCATCGAATCGTCTCATCGTATCCGGATCGAGCAATGAGCTGACTCAGGTGGAGTCGATCATCATGAAACTCGACAAAGCCAGCGCGAAGACCGGTGGCACCAGAGTTTTTACATTGACGAACGCGGAAGCAGAACAGGTGTCGAGTGTGCTGTCTGCCGCCCTGGTAACTTTGACTCCTTATGGTGTCCGTGTGCCCCGGGTGAGCGTCGGGGCTGATCCGATCAACAATCTCGTCATCGTGGCGGGTGAGCCGAAGGATATTCAATCGGCTGCGGTGGTCATCGAGCAGATGGATGGAATCGCCGCCAAGGAGCAGCGCACGATGCGCATCATCCCGTTGAAGTCAGGAACCGCCAGCGCTGTCTCAGGCCGTGTGAAGCGACTGTTTGAGGATCAAACCAAGGGGCGTCCCAAGGCGGGCGCTGAGCCTTTGATCCTGGGTGATGATGCGAGCAATCGCCTTCTGATCACGGGCAATGATTCCCAGCTGAAGCTCATTGATGAGATTGTTTCAAAACTTCAGGAGGCCGGTGAGGGAGCCGGACGCCAGCTTCGAGTATTGCTCCTGGAGCGCAATTCGGCCGCTGCTGTCGCAGCGTTGGTGACACAGATTTATTCCCGACAGACCGCTTCGACCGAGGAAGGTGAACGGCTTCTCATCACCCCCGGTGGAGATGATCAAACCCTTGTCATTGATGCAGCAGGGACCACCCTGTCCCGCGTTGAAGAACTGGTTCGAACGCTGGACAAGTCGGAAGCAGGTTCCAAGACGGCGATTCAGGCCGTGCATCTGAAGAAGGGCAAGGCGGAGGAGTTGGCTGAGGCGGTCAACAAGTCGATTGCCAGTCGCAATCCAGCGGGCCGGATCCAGAAGGTCAACGTTACGGCTGTCGCAGGTGCCAACAGTTTGTTGATCAACGGTCCTTCAGACGCGGTTCCGGATGTTCTCAAGCTGATCCAGGAGCTCGATACCGAGAGCGAGGGGACGGAGGTCGAAGTCCGCATTTACAAGCTTGAGAACGGAAGCCCTCGTGAGGTCCAGGGGGTTCTCAACCAGCTTTTGCGCAATGTGACCCTTCAGCGACGGCAGTCCGATTCAGCCCGCGTGCCCATGCCAAGTCTGAGCGTGGACGAGCGGTCGAACAGCCTGATCGTCTCTGGAACCCCGGCTCACTTCCGGTTGTTGGAGAAGCTTCTTCCCACCCTCGATAAAGCACCCGAACGCGCAGACCGGGATGTGCAATTCGTCTGGTTGCGAAAAGCCAAGGCATTTGATGTGGCTTTGAAAATCGAATCGGTTTTCAGCTCGCGCGACGAAAAGGAGCGTCCCCTGGTCGAGGCGGACGGTCAGAACAATTCGATCACGATCATTGCGCGACGCGGCGACATGGCTCAGGTCCAGGATCTGATCAGCCGGCTTGATGACTTCTCCAAGGATTCCAACCAGCAGGTTCGTCTGCGGCCGCTTGAGCGTGTGTCTGCCCAGCAGATGGCCTCGATGCTCCAGAACATCTACCCGCAGATGTCAGGGGGTGCTGTGAAGGTTCTGGAGAAGGTGGATCCGCCAAAAACCGACGGTCCCGCGCTGCCGGTTCTCCCTTCCGCCTTGGACCTGATTGGGCCTCCTCCTCCTCCGACCACATCACAGGCTACGAACACTCCGCCCGAAGTGGTGATCGCGGTGGACAAGATCGCCAACGCTTTGGTGCTTTCCGGGCCAGCCAGCGAGCTGGATCGACTGGATCGAATCATCAGCGATCTCTCCTTCAACTTTTATGGCAACGAGGCCGAGTTCAGACTTTTTGCCTTGAGGGAAGCAGATCCCATCGTAGCAGCCCGGGCTCTGAGCGAGCTGCTGAAGGAGGAACCGGTGGTGGTCGAGGATTCAAGCGGCCGCGGAGCTCGGACGGAGCGACGTCAGCCCTACATCACGGTGGTGGCGGATCCTCGAACCCGCAGCTTGATCGTCCGAGCACGGCCGACCGACTTCGCCTTGGTGGAATCGGTGATCAAGCAGTTGGATGCGGGCGGGTTGGATTCGTTTGCTGAGTTCAGGATGATCCGGCTGACCAACGCTCCGCCGGAGCGCGTTCAGCCGCTGGTTCAACAGATGGTGACCCAGCTGAACCTGACCAAGCCGGGCGAACCTATGACCATCACCGCAGATGCCCGGTCTGGGAGCCTATTGGTGATGGCCCGAAGCAACATCATCAGCCAGCTCGAGCGAATGGTTTCGGCACTGGATGGGCCATCGAACTATGCGGAGGCTGAGGTGCTTGTGATTCCTGTTCGCAAGGCAAATGCACTGCAATTGGCTGCTTCACTGCAGGCCATGCTTCGACCCGGCACGGCTGGTGAGTGGGGACCGGAAGCCCGTGAGCTTCAGGAGCAGGTGCGACGCCTCAAGGTCGTGGGTGCCTCGGGTGAGGTGGTTTCGTTGGATCTCTCAAAGCCCATCAAGGTTGCTGCCGAAGGAGGTTCTGGGAACCGACTGATCCTGACATCCACTCCCGACAATCTGAAGGCACTGGCTGCCGTGGCGGGGGTGCTTGATAACCCAGCCATCATTGAAGGAGTGGAGGTGCGCATCGTTCCGCTCAAGCATGCAGATGCCTCCGCTGTGTCCCAGACTCTCTCAACCATCTTCACCCAGGGACGAACCCTGGCGTCCGGGCCTGGCGGACTTGGGGCTCAACCTGAGGGTAATCCAGGCAAGGCCCTTGTTAATCCTCTGACTGTCGCATCCGACACTCGCTCGAACTCGCTCATCCTCAGTGGTCAGAAGGAGTCGATCGAGCTGGCGCTCAAGGTGATCAGCGACATGGATCAACAGATCGATCGCTTCATCACCGAGGTGCGGTTGTTCCGCATGAAGCATGCCTCGGCCACGCGGATACTGCCGGCCCTGCAGGCTGTATTTGCCGAGGGCCCCGCAGTTCCTGGATCCGAGGGACTCAGCACTCAGATCACCCGGATGCGGACACTGAAGGAAGGCTCGCAGCCGCAATTGACGGAAACCTCCAAGGCGCGAGCGGCGTTGGTGATGCAGGCAGACGATCTTTCGAACATTCTCATTGTTGCGGCACGATCTGACATGCTGCCCTTGATCGGGGATGTGATCGATCAGCTCGATATCCCGGCTGCTTCAGGGCTGGAGACCGTGCGCATCTATCCGCTCACCCACGCGGATCCCACCTCGCTCCAGCGCATCCTGAACGATCTCTACACGGGCCCGCGCGCCACGAATCTTCGGAACGAGGACAAGCCCGTGATCACGATCGATGTCCGCACCAGCTCGTTGATCGTGGCGGGCAACGGCAAATCCTTTGCGGTTCTGGAGGGTCTGCTCCAACAACTGGATGCGAAGCTTCCCTTCGAGCTGCGGGACATCCGGGTTATTCCACTTGAGAATGCCGATGTGCAGGGAGTGGCTCCCACCTTGCAACGCCTCATGGACGCTCGGGTAACCCAACGGGCATCTTTGAACCAGGGCGAGGCCGATACCCTGAAGGTGACGATACTCTCCGACAGTCGGAGCAACTCATTGCTCGTGAGCGGTTCGCGGAATGCCTTTGAGATGGTGGAATCCCTTGCGCGTCAGCTCGACAAGGCGGGGCCTGCGTTGAGTGGTCAGATTCGGTTGATCCCATTGGCACATGCCGACCCGCGCGTCATGGCATCGACGCTCGATTCGCTTTTTGACCAGCGTTACGATGCGGCACGTTCCAGCGACGTCCAGAGAACCAAGCCCATCATCCTGCCGGATCCCCGGAGCAACAGCCTCCTGGTCTCAGCGAACCAGGAGGACAACCGGACCATAGATGATCTGCTCAAACGTCTTGATGCCAAGATGGAGAACCCGTCGCTCACGCTCACCGTCATCCCGCTCAAGAACAACGACAGCGCCCGGGTGGCTCCGATGATTGAGAGCATTTTCACGGCGCGGCAAAGGGCGCAGACCCTTCCCGGGCAGACGCCTTTGCCGAGTGATGC
>VHDG01000271.1 GCA_016871475.1 Verrucomicrobiota bacterium | reverse complement strand
CATCTGGCGGGGCCTGCCGGAAAGGAACCCGGGCCTGTGTGTGCTTCGAACGCTCGAACAGAGCGGGGTCGGTGATCTGTGGGGGACGTCCTGCGTGGATCTTCTGATGTTCTGCAAGCGCCTTGTCCGCGTCCTCCTTTCGGTTCGCCCTTAGAAGAGACTGGCTGAGGGCGTAATGAGCGGCGGGATGTTGGGGCCCGAACCGGATGACTTCTTCGAACTCGGCGATGGCCGCTTCGTGGTTTCCCAGCATCTGATGGGCGCGACCGAGTTGGAAACTCACTTCATTGATGGTGCGGTCGATGTCTTTAGCCGACTGCAAGGCTTTGACGGCCGGTTCAGCTTTTCCGAGACGCAAGTGAGCGCAACCGAGGATGTAGAGTGCAGCCGCCTGGTGAGGGTCAGCCGCCAATGCAGCCTCGGCTTCCGCAATCGCCTCCTGGCTGCGATTACCCAGCAGGAGGGCATTGGCTAGATTGATGCGGGCGTCGGCGTTTCCGGGCTGCAGGCGGGCGGCCTGCTGAAAGTTTGTGACTGCACGATCCGCCTCGCCCCGCTCGTAGAAATTCCTACCGGTGTTGGAGAACGAGAAGAAGGCATCCTCCGCGCTGCCCGCGGGGCCGGGAGGAGCTTGTGCTCCCGAGGGACTGTCGCTGCGGCCGCAGCCTGAGAGCGCGATGCTGCTCAGGATGAGGGCGAACCCGAGGGCCCACGTGAGAGGTGACCCTGTTTTGCTTCGATTCGGTGCAAGAGGAGGCCGGTCTGGAGTCATCAGGCCGCGATAATGGCGGCCGAAGAGGAACCCGTCAACGGATTGCCCGGGTAACCGAGAAGTTTGCGTTCCTTGATGATCTTGGCGACCTGCGGAGGGACGGCTGTTTCCCAGGCCGGATCACCTGCCTTGAGCTGTTTGAGCACCGTTCGGGAGAAGATCGGAAGATACTTCTCGTTGGTGTCGCGCATGCCCTGGATGAAATGGTTCTGCTGCAGGTATTCGTAGAGATGGCGCAGGTTGGGAGCAACCCGGAGGTTCCCGGCGGTGATGACCGACCGGGTCGCGTGATCCTGGAGGGGATACGCATAAACCTTCAGATCGTTCTTAAAGAGGCGGCCAAATGACTCGAGAATTCCGCCTTCCAGGTCGACGTAATACTTCTCGTCGAAGATCTCCCGCAGTGTGGGAACGCCCAAGGCAATGCCGATCATCTTCTTGGTGTAGCGGTGGAGGTAGGCAGCGAGTTTGTAGAACTCCAGGTAGTTGGAGATCAGCACGGTTTTTCCCAGCGTGCCGAGGATGTCCACCCGATCGAGGAAGTCCTGGTAATTGATGGTGCCCTGATCCTCGAGATTCTTGAGTGTCATCTCCATCAACACAACGACTTCTTCACCCGCCACACCCGGCTCCTGCACGAACTGCGCCTGGGCGCAGTGAAGCATGTCCATCGTCACATGGGTCACGGGCCGGAAGCTTCCACGTTCAACGAGGATGGGTTTCTTGTAGAGAACATCAGCCGCCTGAACGACCTCTCCATTGGCTGTGAACATGGCTGCACTCGTGAGGCCTTGCTGCACGAGTTGAAGACTGAGGACCCGGTTGTCCGCACCCTTGAATGCAGGGCCAGTGGCCTTGATCATGTCCACCTCCACACGCTCACGCGTGAGATCATCCATCAGGGAGGTGATGAGCTTGGTGGAGTCGCTGTGATAGTAGAGCGCACCGTAAATGAGATTCACACCGATGATGCCCAGGGCTTCCTGCTGCTGGAGATTCTCGCGATCGAGCATCCGGACATGGATGATGATTTCGGAGGCGGCGCTGCGAGGTGAGTCCTGAAACCGGATGCCCAGCCATCCATGGCAATCGCCTGTGCCTTTGAAGCTCTTGGCTGCAACCGTGTCGCTGAACACGAAGAATTTGGTGTTCTCGCCTCGTTTGGCGTCCAGTCGCTCGAGCATGAGCTGAAACTCATACTCCAACATCTTGCCGAGTCTCTCGCGGCTGACATAGCGATCCGACTTTCCATAGATGGCGTCGCTGATGGTCATGTCGTACGCCGACATCGATTTGGCGATCGTTCCGGCAGCGCCTCCTACGCGGAAGAACCAGCGGGCAACCTCCTGGCCGGCACCAATCTCGGCGAAGGTTCCGTACTTGGCCGCATCAAGATTGATCTGGAGCGCTTTTTGATGTGTTCCGATGCTTTCCTGGCCGGTCATAGACAGAATGTTACCCATGCATTGGTTATCGGCGCTTCAGGCATCATTTCTTAAACGCCTTCGAAATTAACCTGAACAGCCGGGCCGTCCACCACCCATCCGAGGCCATGTCCTGGCTCGGATGAGCTTCATCGCATTCCTTCCAAAGCTCTCCCACTCGGCGCTGTGCAAGTCATTCAGGGTCAATCGAGTGTGCATTATGGGAAGGCTCAAGCGCTGCGCGGCAAACCTTGACGGGCTTGGATGGACTTCAGCCAATTAAACGGGCAGACGCAAAGTAGCGGAGGTTGCCGGGATGGAAAGACTATTAGTCAGGTGGCGCCCCTTGTCGGTTCGCTCTCCAGGGTGGGGAAGAATTAATCCGGAAGCTCGGAGCACACTCTTCGGATGTAGGATTCAAAGCTATCAGCCAGATCTACAAACTCTCCAAAATCATGATCCCATTTCTTCACTGCCCCCTCAGGCGTGATTCCAACCCAATTGCCTGAATGGTCACCTGACACAATGAGCCAGTTCATCGTCTCAGGTATTTCGCAGGTTCGAAATTCATTGGTGGCCTCAACCACAGAAAAAAGGTTTCCCATCGCCTTTGCTTTTCGAAGACCGAAGATCTCGTACGGGCCAACCACTGCCCCACCATATCGGCGGAGAAACTCCTGATAGTCATCGGGAAACAGCAAACCAAGCAGCCTTGCTGCAGCGTCGATCTCCTCTTGCGGGACTCCCTCAGCTCGGGATCGTTGAAACTCACCAAATTCTGACTCCAATGTCGCGATAGTGTCTGATCTCATCATGGTGTCTTGCGAGCTGGTGCCTCTGCCGTCCGGGCCTTCCTATAGCGCCGTCTCCAATCGTCAAACTCAGCTCTAATGACCCGTCGCATCATTTGAGGCAGGCTCAGCAACCCAACCACCAACGGCGACAGAAAGAGACCAAGCACGCCCGTGAACATGCGACACCTGGAACAACTTCACCTTATGAACCGCCCGCCGGCCACTGCCTCTACTGATGAATGACGCTGGCTTGCTCGATTCTATAGCGATCCAACACCCGCTCAGTGGCCTTCTTTTCGGCGGTTGCGTCCAAGACCATTCGGCGGAGAGAGTCACCACGCATGAAGTCAATGACGTGGAATCCGTCCTTGGGTTGCTGCAAGGCCTCGGACAGGTCCTTCAGGCGTGCGATCTTCCTTCCGTTCACCTGATCCACAACCAGGAGTCGGGTGTCCTGATAACCCAGGTTGAAAATGTCCGGCAGCACGTTCGAAAGAAGCACCAGGCCGGGACGTTCCTTCGTCACGGGTTCGTTGTTGTAGTAATTCAATCGGAAAGGTGCCCGGCGCTTCCAATCATCCCCCCAGCTTCGAAGGTACTGGTTGGACAACGGCTGGAAAACCAGGCCGCCGACAATGAGATACTCCGGTTCCTGATCGAAGAGGAAATCGGGCATCAACTTGCTGCGATGATCTGCCTTGGGCAATCGGTAGGTCTCTTCAACCGTCTGACCATCGCGCCATAGCTTGAGCTTGACCTCATCCCCGGCAAACCGGCTGCGGGTAGCCAGGTTCTCCAGAATGAGATGTCCATACATCGGGTCCTCGTAGTTCCCCTGGGTATCGATGTCGAATCCATCCACCTGAAGGATGATATCCCGGACCCGGACGACATTGGATTGTCCCATCTTACGTGCGGGCTCGATCACCAGGACGCCCTTCGGTTCGCCCGGAAAGTTCAGGGCCTTGTGAATTTCGGGGTTCTCAGTCTGTTGCCACATGAAGTCGAAGAAGCCCAGGTGGGTGGTTTGTTTCTTTTTTCGAGCATCGAGCAGGTGACGGATGAACGGGGCAGGGGTGGCCATGCAGGTGGAACGCGTGTGCAATGTGGCCAGTGCGGCAAGCTTGCCGTTCACGATGATGGGTTCACCCCAACCAACGACGCTGATGTCCGACGTCAACTCCACCTGCGCGACCTGCACGAAGCTCAGCTTCATGTCAGACACTGTGAACTGAGAGAACTCAGCTTTACGGACTTCGATATTTCCGTTCCGCCAGCGGTGAATGTTGAACTCGTCCGATGGCGACACCTTGGCGGCGATCTCTACGGGTTTCAGGCCCTTCCAGAAATCAGGATTCTTGACGTTCAGGATCGCCAGGTTCGCATGGTAATCCACCCAGGCGATGGTGGCATCGCTCCATGTCCCGCGGCCCTCCTTCTGCGCTCGAAGCATGGTCTGATCGGAAAGACCGTCGGCAGTGGTGAGCAGTTCGCCTTGAGCGATCATGATGGCGCTCTTGCGGATGTTGCCGCCGCTGCGGTTCCAGGGCATCTGGTAATCGTGCTGTTTTCGGCTGATCTCGACTTCCACCAGCGTGTTCCTCAGAAGGCCCTGACCTTCACGAGAGGCACGGGCGAGCAGCTCCGCCGGGGCAGCCAGGCTCACAACCATGCAGAGGGCAAAAAATAATCGCGAAATCATAGGCGTCGGTCCTTCGATACTCCGTAAGTCTTGAGGATTTCCTTGTTGGCAGCATCCGCCTTGTCCTTGGAGATGGCTTCCGCCGCGTTGTTGGGCATGAACTCGATCCAGTGCACATCGCCTTTGACCTCATCAAAGGCCGCTATGAGGTCCTCCAGACGTTTGATGCTCCGTCCGTTGATCTTGGAGACCAGAGCTCTCGACTGAGCTTTGATGTTCGCGTTGACGGGATGACTCAGGGTGCCTGCGAGGGCGATGGGCTCGGGCCGGTCAACATCAGGTCGTTCCGTGCGACGGTAGTACAGTTCATAGACCACTTCGGAGCTAGCAGCATCGGTCCAGTTCCTTCCGAAGGTTTTCAAGTAGTCCAGGCTCAGCGGTGTGAAAATGAGGCCGCCGTAGATGAAGTAACGCGGGAGCACGTCGTATTGGTTGCTGAGGATCTTTTCCTGGTCACTCACTTTCATCGGGACTTCCACCTTCAGCTCCTGCTTTTGGCGCCAGACAGTCATCGGAACGGTCTCGCCGTGCTGGGCGTGGTGAAGGCCCGCGGTCATGTGAAGTCGATTGTCGTCGAAGAGGATGGTGGCATCGCTGGCCACCTCATAGTCCCCGACCTTCAATACAACATCATCCTCCTTGAGCACCCCGTCAGCTCCCGACTTGGGTACGATCGCATCGATGCGGCAACCGCGACCCACCTCAGGAAGGCCAAGGGACCGGCGGTGAGCCGGATTCTGAAGAGCCACGACGCGGATGCCTGCGTAAGGAAAGCCATGATAGACGTTGTCCTCCACGTCCTTGAGGAAATGATCCACGACCGTGGGTGGGATGAAGAAGCCGGTGTTTTCGAGTCCCATGGCTCCCTGGAAAGCGACACCCACCACGACACCATCCTGGATGACGGGGCCGCCACTGTTGCCTGGGTTGATGGCGGCGTCGGTCTGAACCCCGATCAGCGAGCGGTTTCCGGGATGGACGTAATTTTGGAGTTCGATGCGGGAGACGACACCGCGGGTGTAGCTGATTTGCTCACCGCCCGCTGGATAACCGTAGGTCACCACCGTCGAACGCACTTTGGGAAGATCACCGAAGTCCAGCGGTTCCATTCCATCGTAGAAGCTGTCCTCCTGAACCTCGAGAATCGCGAGGTCGCAGTCATGTCCGACGAAAAGGACCTTGGCG
>VHDG01000270.1 GCA_016871475.1 Verrucomicrobiota bacterium | reverse complement strand
GTTCAACCCCGCATTACGACCCCCGCGTGAAGATCCATCTTCCTCCAGAAACGACTCGCCTAAAACCCCATCTCGCATGACCAAAGAAACCATCGTTATCGGCGCCGGCCCGGGCGGCCTGGCCACCGCCATCCTCCTCGCTGCGGCCGGGGTTAGAGTCAGGATCCTCGAGCGGCTTCCGGTCATAGGCGGGCGCACGTCATGCATTGAGGCAGACGGTTTCAAGTTCGACCTTGGCCCCACCTTCTTCCTCTACCCGCGCGTGCTGGAGGAGATTTTCCGATCGGCTGGCACCAGCCTGAAGGACGAAGTAGAGCTGATCCGCCTGGACCCGCAGTACCGGATTCAGTTCGGGAGTGGCGGCAAGCTGGACTGCACACCCAACATCGCGGAAATGGAGAGGCAGATCGCGGCTCTTTCCCCCGCGGACGCCCCGGGTTTCCGTCGTTTTCTCGACGAGAACCGCACCAAGCTCACCGCAATGGAGCCATGCCTCGAATCGCCCTTTCTAGGCTGGCAGGATCTGGTCAACACCCGTCTCCTGAAGATGCTGCCGATGCTGCGTCCGCACCAATCCGTGGACACCTATCTGAAGCGATTCTTCAAGGACGAACGTGTGCGTCTGGCATTCTGCTTCCAGTCGAAATACCTGGGCATGTCGCCGTTCCGCTGCCCGAGTCTCTTCAGCATCCTGAGCTTCCTTGAATACGAATACGGCGTGTTCCACCCCATCGGCGGCTGTTCGGCGATCACCGCCGCGATGGCACGGGTTGCCCAGCGCCTGGGCGTCGAAATCTGCCTTAACCAGCCGGTGGAGAAAATACTCTTTGCCGGACGGCGCGCCGTTGGAGTCCGCACCAGCACGCACACCTATCGTGCTGATGCGGTGGTTGTGAACGCCGATTTCGCCCGCGCGATGGAACGAATGGTGCCGGATGAGCTCCGCCGCAGTTGGACGAACAGGAAGCTCGCGAAGAAAAAGTATTCCTGCTCCACCTTCATGATGTATTTGGGGGTTGAAGGAAGCTTCGACCTGCCCCATCACACCATCCATATCGCGAAGGATTACACTCGAAACCTCGACGAGATCGAGAACCAGCACGTCCTGAGTGCGGACCCGAGCTTCTATGTGCAGAATGCTTGCGTCACCGACCCAACCCTCGCGCCGAAAGGCCGCAGCGCGCTCTACGTCCTGTCGCCGGTCTCGCATCAGCATCCGAACATCAACTGGAGCAAGGAACGCTCACCCTTCCGCAAACTCCTTTTCGAAAAGATCGCGCAAGCGGGCTACGGCGACATCGAGAAGCGGGTTGTGTACGAGCGAATCATCACGCCGGCGGACTGGGATTCCCGCTACGAAATCTATCGCGGGGCAACGTTCAACCTCGCGCATACCCTCGACCAGATGCTGCACCTCCGTCCGCACAATCGGTTTGAGGACCTCGACGGAATGTATCTGGTCGGTGGCGGCACACATCCCGGCAGCGGCCTGCCGGTCATCTTCGAAAGCGCGCGCATCAGCTCGCGCCTGCTCCTCGAGGATCTCGGCGTCCAAACCAACGTGCCCCTCCTCCCTGCGCGCGAAGAACAGCTCGCCACCACCTCGGCGGAGAAGTCCGGTTTCCTCACGGCGGCGGCTTCCCTGCTCCGACTCAAGACCAAGTCCACCCTGTGACCTCCCCGTCGAACAGCACCGACGCTCGCCCGATCACACCCCTTCCCGGCATCACCGGGATGGCTGTCCGTTCCGCCATGTCCGCCGCCCGGCTCGCCCAGGTCCGCTGGGCAGCCACGCCGCTCGCTGAACGGCTCGCGCGCATCCGTGAGCTTCGACGCTTGATTGCCGAACATGCCTCGACTCTCGCGCAAGCCTCCGCCTCAGCGCGTCGTCGTCCTCCCCTGGAATCCATCACCGCCGAAGTCCTGCCTCTGGCTGAAGCGTGCCGGTTCCTTGAGCGTGAAGCCCCTTCGCTTCTCGCGCCGCGTCGCCTCGGCAGAAGCGGTCTGCCGATCTGGCTTTCGGGCGTCAGCTCCGAGCTTCATCGCGAACCCATCGGCGTCGTCCTCGTCATCGGCCCCGGCAATTATCCGCTCCTGCTGCCCGGTGTGCAGACCGTCCAGGCTCTGGCTGCCGGCAACGCGGTTCTCGTCAAACCCGGCATTGGCGGATCGTTGGCTGCACAGGCGTTGATTGAGTTGATGCACCGCGCGGGGTTGGATCCCAACCTCGTCGCGATGTTGCCCGAATCGACCGATGCCGCGGTCGCTGCCATCGAGGCGGGTCCGGACAAGGTGATCTTCACCGGTTCGGCCGCCACGGGAGAGAGGATCCTTGCGCAAACCGCGCCCCGGCTCATTCCAACCACGATGGAGCTGAGCGGGTGCGATGCTCTCATCGTTCGCGCTGACGCGGATCTCGAACTTGTCGTGAAGTCTCTCAAGTTCGGCCTCCAGCTGAACAACGGCGCAACCTGCATGGCACCGAAACGGCTCCTGGTGCATCGTTCGGTCGCGGCGGCTCTGGAAGCGGGCCTCGCCCGGGCCTTTGCATCTGAGGTACCGGTCTCCGATCCCGCGCGCCCGGATAGACAAGCAACGTCTGAAACCGGCGCCCCCCTCCGCCAGCTCATCACCGACGCCGTTTCACACGGCGCCCGTTTTGTCGCAGGCGCCATCTCCCCCGACGGATCCGTTCAATTCCCTCTCATCCTCTCCGGCGTTGAGCCTCCCGCGCGGCTCCTGCAGGAAGCTGTCTTCGCCCCCGTCCTCTCCCTGGTCACCGTTGCGGACGACGCGGAAGCCATCAGGCTTGCCAACGATTGTCCCTACGCGCTCGGCGCGAGTGTTTTCAGCCGCGACGAATCCGCGGCGAGATCGATGGCCGACGCGTTGAACGCGGGCGTTGTCACCATCAACGATTTGATCATCCCCACAGCTGACGCGCGCATCCCGTTTGGCGGACGCAAGCGCAGCGGCTTCGGCGTCACCCGCGGCCCGGACGGATTGCTCGAGCTTACGGTGCCCAAGGTTGTCTCCGTCAGTCGCGCGAAGTTTCGTCCGGCCCTCGAGCCGCCGCATCCGCAGGACGAGTCGATGTTCCGGTCCTACCTCGAACTCACCCACGGTCGCGGCCTCGCTCGGCGCGCTCGCGCCCTGATATCGCTTTGCAGATCGCTCTCCGGTCGGCGAAAAAGCCCGCTGGGTTCCCAATCATGAAAACGTCCATGATGAACTGGCTTTTGGCGTCGTTGCTCAGTGCGATGGTTACCTCCTCTTTTGCTGGTGACTGGCCTCAGCGCCTAGGCATCGGCAACGACGGCATCTCCACAGAGACCAACTGGATTCATCACCGGCCGAAAGAAGGACCGCGGGTTGTCTGGAAGACGGCCGTCGGCACCGGTTTTTCCTCCATCACGGTTGCTGACGGGAGGGCTTGCACAATGGGCAACTCCGGAAATGTGGAGACGGTGTACTGCTTCAACGCAAAGGATGGCTCGACGGCCTGGAAATTCTCCTACGACGAGCCGCTGGCTCCAACCATGTATGAAGGCGGACCCAATTCCACCCCCACGATCGATCCGCGGGCTGTGACCGTCGTCAGCCGTTCGGGGAAGTTGTTCCGGCTGGATGCTGCCACCGGCAAGCAACTCTGGCGAGTGGACCTGCGAGGCTACGTCGGCAGCGAGAACGGCAAGTGGGGTGTGGGTGGGTCCCCGCTGTACATGGATAATCGTCTGTTCGTGAATTATGGCGCCGCCGTTGTTGCCCTGGATCCTGCGTCAGGCAAGCCCATTTGGGAGTCCGCCAAGGAAGCGAAGGCCGACACCAGCTTCAACACGCCGGTTTCCTGGAGGATGGGCGGCATGCGGATGATCTTTGTCCTGATGAAGGAGGCGCTATTCGCTCTTTCGCCGGATGATGGCAGGGTGCTCTGGCGACACGCCTACGGCAGCGGCTTCAAGACGCATTGTTCGGATGCCCTGGTCACGCCTGCCGGCCTCTTCATCAGTTCAGGGGACGATGGCGGGGAGCTCCTGGCCGTCGACGCCACTCGGGCGGAGCGTCTTTGGAAGAACAAGAACCTGAGCACGTTTACCGGCTCTCCTGTGCTGGTCGGTGGGCACCTCTTCGGCGTGAACGCTGCGGGGTACAAGAAAAGGCAACAGGAACTCCGCTGCATCGAGCTCACCAAAGGCGACGTGAAGTGGGCTTTGCCCGGTTTTGGACAGGACAGCCTCATCGCCGCCGGTGGCCGGCTGATCGTGCTCAAGGAGAACGGCGAGCTGCTTGTCGCGAGCGCTTCTCCCGAGCGGGCTGAAGTCCTGGGCCGCGCCCAGGTGCTCGGGGGCAAATGCTGGACCCAGCCGGCGCTGTCCGACGGATTGCTCTACTGCAGAAACGCCAAAGGCGACCTGGTCTGCCTGGATCTTCGCCCGACCCACTGATGAGACAGGCAACTCGAACTTCAAAAACACTTCACTAATTCCTCATGAAAAATTCCCATCCAGATCGAATTGGAGTCATTGGCGCGGGACTCGCGGGCCTTGCCTCGGCCTGCACGCTCGCGGCACGCGGCTACAAGGTTGTCCTTTTTGAACGCAACGAATGGCTCGGTGGCAAGGCCGCACAGCTCGAAGGCGCCGGCTTCCGCTTCGACATGGGCCCGACCATCGTGACGATTCCATCAGTGTTGCGTCGCGTCTTCGCCGAGGCGAATCGCAACATGGAGGATTACCTCGACATGGTGCGTCTCGACCCGCAATGGCGCTGTTTTTTCCAGGATGGCTCGGTGCTGAACCTGATGCAGAACCCGGAGCAGATGAGGGGGGAAATCGACCGCTTCGCGCCCGGCACGAACTCGGGCCAGCGTTACATCGATTTCCTCAAGTTGAGCGAACGCCTGAACGACATCTCGCAGCGTTTCTTCTTTTACAGGCCGATTGGCGGGTTGCGGGACATGTTCGATTTCAAGACGGCGTTCGATCCTTCCGTGCTTTCCGACGTGCTGGCGATGCGCATGGGCCGAAGCGTCGCGGGCACGGTGCGTTCCTACACGCCCGATACGCGCGTGGCCCAAATGATGGATCACTTCACGCAATACGTCGGCTCCTCGCCCTACGGTTCGCCCGCGGTGCTCTGCGGGATCGCCCACATGCAAACCGACGAGGGCATCTGGTATCCCATGGGGGGAACCCGGGCTGTCCCTGTTGCCCTGGAGAAGCTGGCTCGTGAACTCGGGGTCGAAATCCACACAAACACGTTCATCACGAAAATACTCACCCAGGGCGGCGGCGTGGGGGGGGTTCGCACGAATCACGGCGAGGAGATCCCGCTTCGCGCCATCGTGTCGAACTGCGACGCCGTCCGCACCCACCGTGAACTCATCAACGGGAACATCGGCCGCGCGTTCGAGAAGCGTCGCAATTACGAGGCGGCGTGCTCCGGCGTGGTCCTCTACCTCGGCTTGAAGAAGCGCTATGACCATCTCGCGCATCACGACTTCGTGTTCAGTCGCGATCCCAAGGAGGAGTTCGATTACATTTACGGAAAAGGCGAGCCTGCGCCGGACCCGACCTGTTATCTCGCGGCGACGACGTGCAGCGAACCGGCCACCGCGCCTGCGGGAGGCGAAGCACTCTACGTGCTCGTGCACACTCCGTATCTGCGCCCGCATCATGACTGGAAGAAGATGCTTCCCGCCTATCGCAGGACCATCATCGAGAAGCTCAAGACGACCGGCCAGATGCCAGACATCGAGGAGCGCATCGTGTTCGAACGCGCGCTCACGCCTCAGGACATTCATGATCGCTATCACGTGCTCGACGGCGCCATTTACGGCCTGGCCAGCCACGGCAGGTTCCTCGGTGCCTTCAAGCCCGGCAATCGTTCC
>VHDG01000269.1 GCA_016871475.1 Verrucomicrobiota bacterium | reverse complement strand
CAGCGCATTGACCTCCTTGAGAACCGCCACGGAATCTCCTCCGAGGATGGCAAGAGCGATGCTGAGAACCTGCGCCTGTGAGGTGAGTCCGAACATCGAAAGCACATCGTCCTCCTCCACCCGGTCGCCGCAAAAACTGATGAGCTGGTCGAGCGAGGACTCCGCATCCCGCATTCCTCCATCCGCACCTCGCGCCACCGCGTGCAAAGCCTGCCGCGAAAGGGTTACACCCTCCAATTTAGCTATGTGCTCGAGGTGATTGACGATGAGTGTGGTGGGAATCCGTCGGAGATCGAAGCGCTGGCAACGCGACAGAATCGTCGGAAGGACCTTCTCGGGATCCGTGGTGGCGAACAGGAATTTGACGTGCGCTGGCGGCTCCTCGAGGGTTTTCAGCAATGCGTTAAACGCCGCCGTGGAAAGCATGTGCACTTCGTCGATGATGTAGATCTTGAACTTCGACGACGCCGGCGCAAACCGGACCGTATCCCGGAGCTCCCGCACCTGCTCGACGCCATTGTTGCTGGCACCGTCGATCTCCAGTACATCGAGTGAACGTCCTTCCGCAATCTCACGACAACGTTCGTCGGCGTCATCGAAATCGGACTTGGGGCCCCCGGTGCAATTGAGGCATTTGGCAAAAATTCGGGCGAGGGTGGTCTTGCCGGTGCCGCGTGGGCCGCAGAAGAGGTAGGCGTGGGCGATGCGTCCCTGCGCGATGGCGTTGGACAGCGTCTGAGTCACATGCTCCTGGCCGACCACGTCAGCAAAGCGCTGGGGCCTGTACTTTCGGGCGATGACCTGATAGGACATGAGGCTGTGAGCCGGGCTGGCCCCGCACGGGACAACCCAGGCAAAATTAAAAAGCCAGGGTGACCACGGCGGACGGAGAGCAAACTGCCGTTGCTGCATTCCTGCCCGGGATTCGTATGTCCCCGTTCCATGGGCCCTGGCAAAAGCAGGCAAAGTAAGCCCCACCCTCTCCTGCCCAGCAAGCAGGAAAACACTCTCCGATCGAGTTCGTGCTGCCCTCAGCTCAGCCAAGAATTTCCTTCACAATGTGGCCGTGCACATCCGTAAGCCGGTGGTCCCGGCCATCAAAACGAAACGTGAGTTTCTCGTGCTCGATTCCCAGCAGGTGCAACAACGTGGCGTGGAGATCGTGCATGTGCACCTTGTCGGCCACCGCGTGATGCCCGAACTCGTCTGTCTCCCCAAGCACAAAGCCCGGCTTCACTCCTCCGCCCGCCAGCCAGACCGTGAACCCGCCAGGGTTGTGGTCGCGACCTGTCCCGTTCTTTTCTGCATACGGCGTGCGACCAAATTCACCGCCCCACCACACAAGCGTGTCTTCGAGCAGTCCGCGCGTTCTCAAATCAGCCAGCAGCCCTGCCACCGGCTTGTCCACGGCACGGGCGTGGTCTTCGTGCTTGATCAGGTTGGAGTGCTGATCCCAGCGAGGGTTCGCTGTGTTGTCGCCATAAGTGACTTGAACAAAACGAACCCCCTCCTCGCACAGCCTCCGGGCCATCAAACATTGGCGGCCGAAATCGTCAGTGTCTTTCTCGCCAATGCCATACATCGCGAGCGTGGAGGGAGATTCGCTGGCCAGATCCAGCACGCCGGGTGCCTGGCTTTGCATGCGCCATGCCAGCTCATAGGAATTGATGACCGCCTCAATCTCGGAATCGCCCGGGTGTTGGCTGGCCTGTTCGGCATTGATCGCCTGGAGCAGCTCCAGCTGACGTCGCCGGGCGGAGGTTGGTTTGCCGGCGGACGGCAGGTGGCGCAAGCCCAGCTCGCGTGCGGGTTGTCCAGCCGTTCCCACAGCCGTCCCCTGATGCATCGCGGGCAGAAAGGCGTTGCCGAAGTTGCGTGCGCCTCCGTTGCCCAGTGAAGGTGCAATGGTGACAAATCCAGGCAGATTCTGGTTCTCGGTGCCAAGCCCATAGCTGATCCACGCACCCATGCTCGGGCGGATGAAGTTCGCGGAACCACAATGCAGAAAGAGCGTGGCCGGACCATGCGCAACACCCTCTGTGTGCATGGAGCGAATGAAGCACAGATCATCCACGTGCCCCGCTGTGTGTGGAAACAGCTCACTCACCCACCGTCCACTTTGGCCATGCTGACGAAATCTCCACGGCGATTTGAGCACCCTCTGATCGGTGCCTCGGGTGCCGGTGTTCGCCACGGTGCGTGGATCATCAAAGGGAAGCTTCTGCCCATCTCTGGCTTCCAGCAACGGCTTGTAATCAAAGGTGTCCACCTGACTTGGGCCACCCTGCATGAAGAGAAATATGATCCGCTTGGCACGCGGGGCCAGCGATGGCAGACGCGTTGAAAGCGCCCCTCCAACTCCGCCCAACGCCGGTTGCGTGATCAGACCAGTGAGAGCCAGAGAGCCGAAACCGCAGGCCAGCGAGCTGAGGGCTGCGCGGCGATTCAACAGGAACGGTGCGTTGGAGTTCATGGGCATTCCAGGGTCAATCCAGATACCGAAAGTCAGCGCTCGCAAACAGCGCATGAAAAATCTCGACCCAGGCATCCCGCTCGTCGAGTCCATCCATCACGAGATGCTTTTCAGCCACAGTCCGCTCGCCGCTGATCGGCGCCCGACCCAGGGTGACAAGATGAGCGCGATCAACCTGCGCGCTGACCCCGGACAAATTGAGCTTCGGCAGACGGGCGGCAGCGGCTTCAGCCTGTTCCCGCACGAACGGATGATTCAGCAGGAACAACGCCTGGGTGGGAACAGTGCTGATGGAACGCCTGCCGGTGACCATGCTGGAGGGTGCGAAATCGAACGCGTCGAGGAAGTCGGGGATGGCGTTGCGAAACACAGGCGCATAAATGCTTCGTTGTGGCTTGTTGAACACAAACCCGTAGTCAGCAGCCAGCCCCACAGGGAAGCCAGGACCGCCTACCCCTTTCTCTAGCCCACCCCCCACCGCAAGCATCGCATCGCGCATCTGTTCGGCAGAAAGCCGCCTGCGCGATGCGTAGCCGCGAAGCTTGTTCTCGGGATCTCGCTGAAGGGTGACTTCCTCGGGTCGGGAGGAGAGCTGGTAAGTGCGACTCAGCATGATCTCCCGCACCAGCTTCTTGATGGACCAGCCTCCGGCCATGAACCGGATCGCAAGATGGTCGAGCAGTTCCGGATGAGTGGGGGAATCACCCGTGGTGCCAAAGTTGTCCGGTGAACGCACCAGACCCTCGCCGGTCAGCCACAGCCAGACGCGGTTCACAAGCACTCGTGACGTGAGGGAGTTGCTCGGGCTGGCAATCCAGTCAGCCAGTTCTCTCCGTCCACTTTCCTTCGCAGGCATGACCACTGCCGTGGATGGCCCACCCACGCTCAGGAAACCACGCGGAACCGGCGCCCCGAGGTTATGAACGCTGCCTCGAATATGAATCGGGAGCTCGATCGGCTCACCGGTCTCCTTCACCACAAGCGCCATCGGACGTCGCTCTCCAACCTCCTGCAGACGCTTCAGTTCTGCTTCGAGCGAAGCCAGCTCGCCTTGGAGTTTGGCCGTTGCGGGGTCCTGGTTGCCGGGCCGCGCAACCACGGCAGGTTTGGCAACAGCCCCCGCCTCCACAGGCACGAATTGCACCGCATCGGCCGTGACGAATCCCTGGGTCCCCTCGTTCGAAACGAGGACGTGACCAAACCCGTTGGCTTCGAAACGAAACTGTCCGAGGGAAACAAACCGCGCATCCGACACAGGTGCCTCGCGTTGATTGATGTGGATCGTCGTCTCTCCCTCCGCATGAAAGACCGTTACCGGAACATTCCTGGCACGGCTCTCATCGGGGCTGTAGGCCAGACGCACCTCGTAACGACCCGGCCTCGTGAGCTCCGGTGCAAACGTGAGGGTCTTGGTCCCCTTGCCCGTGTTCTCGTCGTGGAGATACCCATCTCCGATGTAAGGTTTCAAGACCTGGGAATGCTTCCATTCCCCAACCACTCGCGCCTGGGCGCTATCCACAACGATGCCTGCAAGGTCCCCCGGCAATACGATGCCGGCTCCGCTCGCCTTGCCTCCAGCCGAGCCCCGGCTGATCGCATCCTTCGTGTCCTTGATTCGTGTCTTCAACCCGCCCACCGCCAGCTCGTGCTCTTTCAACCGTTTCTCAAGAGCAGGTTCGACAGGCAGCGGAGCTTCGATCCATTCCGAAACATTGGCATGTTTCAACGTCTGGCAGGCCTTGAGAATCCCGGCGAGAGCGTAGTAGTCCCGGGTGGGGATGGGATCGAACTTGTGATCATGACACCTCGCACAACCCAGCGTCTGACCGAGGAAGGCCTTTCCAATGGTGTCCAACTGCTCGTCCACCACGTCCATCTCAAGCTGCTTCTTGTCCTGCTCCTCCAGGTTCCAGTTCCCCATCACGAGAAAAGTCGTCGCGATGATCTGACGCTGCTGCTGTGCCAACGAAGCATGAGGCAACAGATCGCCGGCGATGTGCTCCCGGATAAAATCGTCAAACGGAGCATCGCGGTTAAAGGCTTCGATGACGTAATCACGATAGCGCCAGGCTTCCTTGTAGATAAAACCTCGTAGGGTCAAAGACTCTCCGAACCGCACCACATCAAGCCAGTGACGCCCCCAGTGCTCACCAAACTCAGGACGCGACAGCAGTTCCTCCACAAGCGACGAAACAGCAGCCGCCCGATCCCGGCCGGCCTGCGCAGCAAAAGCTTCGAGGCGTTCAGGAGTCGGTGGAAGACCCGTCAGGTCAAAATGAATGCGACGGCAGAGAGTGAAAGCGTCTGCATCGGGGGCAGGCTTCAACCCTGCGGCTTCGAGTCGGGCACGGATGAAATGGTCGATTGAGCCGAGCGGCCAATCACGATTGACGATGGCAGGCAGCTTCGAATCGATGATGGGCTGATAGGCCCAGTGATGGGTGGCAGCGGCTCCGGAGGTGGAGGGTGTTGAGTTCGAGGCCTCCTGAGTCCGTGGATCCGGTGCGCCTGATTGCACCCAGGCGACAAGGGCGTCGATCTCAGACTGCGGCAGTTTGTTTTTGGGCGGCATCTGAGTGTCCGGGTCAGCCCAACGAACGGCTTTCACGACCAAGCTGCGCTCAGCATCACCTGGAATGATCGCGGGACCTGAATCCCCACCCCGGCTCCAGCCTGCTTTGGAATCCAATGCCAGCCCTCCCTTGAGTTTGTTGGCCGCAGCGGAGTGACATTCGTAACAACGCTCGATGAGGATGGGACGGATGCGCTTTTCGAAAAACTGCAGATCCCCTGCCCTGGCGATCGATGCGTTCGCTAAAACGAGCATGATCCCAAAAGCTGCGCTACGCAGTTTCTGCAACGGGAAAAACATTGAAGCCATGAAAACCAACCCCGCTTCATCTGGCAATGCCCGACTCGAGTCCTTCAGCAATGACCAAAGGTGCAACAAGCTCGGGCTCCAGGTTCGTTGTCCACCCCTTCAGGGTGCCCGGGCTACGCCCGCTTCGGCTCTGCTGGTCGGACAGCGTGAGGTTGTGAGTTGTGCCGGCTGACTTTGGTCACTCCATTCTCACTCCCATCTCCTCAGTTCCAACGCAGCATCCATCCCCCTACTTCACCACATCCACTTGCAGATCCCTCAGCGTGTATAGCTCCTCCGACTGCACTCCCTTCATCCTCCTGGCTCCCGTCTTGCGCCTCTTCCCGAACCTCTTCCTAAACGTCTGAAACACTTCCTCCACAAACTTCCTCCTTCCAACCACCGCCCCATCCGCAAAATACCTCACCCTCATCCTCACATACTCCATCACTCCCACCCGCCCCTTCTCCTCTATCACCCTCGCCACCACTTCCCGCTCTATCTCGGGCTTCGTCTCTCCTCTCGCCCCATGATCCACTCCCTCCCCCTGCCCAAACATCCACACC
>VHDG01000268.1 GCA_016871475.1 Verrucomicrobiota bacterium | reverse complement strand
TCACGCAAGAGCCTCTCCACAGTCTCCTTGAGCTTTTGCAATCCTTCGGGCTCCAGAGCTTCCACGGACATTCTGACTCGCCCTTGCTCATCCAAAACGACGGAGATGGTGCTATGAACAAACAATTCATCGGGTGACGTTCGGTCCTCAGGCTTTGTCTCCACCGAAGTCAGCTTCATGTCCTCGACAGCCACTTTGTAGATCTCCTGTTTGGTCCCGGTGAGAAAATGCCAACGGTCACCCGCCGGAGAAAACCTCTTCGAATAGGCTGACAATACCTCGGGTGTGTCGTAATCGGGATCCGTTGTTAAAGACACGAAAACAACATCCGGGTTGGAGACTAACGACTGCTGAAGCTGATCCATGAGTTGCGCCATCCGTAAACATGGCCCCGGGCAGCGAGTAAAGATGATTTGCGCAACCCAAACCTTGCCTTTGAGGGTGCTCAACGTGACGGGTTTCCCATGCTGGTTGGTAAGAGTGAACGGCCTCATCTGGCTGATGACGGGCAAAGGCCTGGCATTCCCACCCACAAAGAACACGGCACCGATCAGGATCAGAGCAACGACCCCGGCGATGGGTAAGAATTTAAGGTTATGTCCAGAGCTACTCGGCATGTGTCATCAAGGAAGACCTCCCAGGAGATCATTGTGCGAGGTTCCGGGAAAGCACGGGTTCTGAAACTAAACAGACCGGCCCATGAACCGAATCCAAGCCACCATGGGCGGAACTCCCACCCAGCAGACTATTTGCGGATGGGCCGGTGAGCGGACCAATGGTTGATTGGCGCATCAAAGAGAGGAGAATTACTCGAAGGTGCCGCCGCCACCAGCGCCCCGGGTTGGCTTTGCAGCTGCCCAGGTTGAGTAATCCTCGGCACTCACGACATTCACGAATCCTTGGGCCATTGCGGCATGCCCGTTGCCACAAAGCTGGGCGCAATTGATCTGATATCGACCCACCTGCTGGGGAATGAAGTGGGTGGGAATCCGCAGCCCCGGAATTGCATCCTGAGTTACCCGCATCGCAATCAGCTTGAATGAGTGAATGACATCCTTGGAGCTGATGTAGGCCAGAACGGGCTTGTTCACCTCAACCGTCATGTCATTGAGGGTGGTAAAGTCGTCATTCCCCTGAGGGTCATCCTTCGCGAAGCCAAAGGGATTCTCCTGAGTTACCAAAATCATCTCCTGCTTTCCGAACTTTCCATCCTTACCCGGGTAGAGGAAGTTCCATCCGAATTGTTGGGCAATAACACGAACCACAGTGGACTTATCTTCCGCTGGCAGTTGATCGACCACCTTCGCCCAGAGTGGGATGGCAAAGGCAATCAGCAAGACCGCCTCGACGCCCGCAACAGCAACCTCCACGTAGGTGGAAGCGTGCGACCGGGCACCTTGATAGTCGGCCTTCGGATTGGCGCCCTTCCGAAAACGGAAAAGCACATAGATGAAATAGATGATCCATCCGATAAAGAGCACGGCCATGAGCCAGTGCACCAGGATGATCATGTGATCGACGTCGCGGCCATGTGCCGAGGTGACCACGGGAAGGCCCAGGAACTTGCTGATCGTTTCGTTCATTGAATTGCTAAATGGATTTCGATGCGGAACCTACCGCGAGGTGCGCTTCTTCAGCTGCAATGCGAGAAGCGCGTCGTGCGATGAAATAGAAGAAGCAGCAGATCCCGCCGATGACGCTGTTGACCACCACCAGGAGGGCTGCAATCCCCCAGTTAAGTCCGCGGCCCAGGGGCGAATCTGTCGCACCAAAACAGGTGGCACATGCCTGAGCATCGCTCACTGCAACCAAAGCCAGGAATGCCAAGGCTGCCACCCAACAGATTCTGGTTTGAAGTTGCTTTTGAAGCTTCATAGGTAACTCACGTCGCGGAGCTTCCTCAGGAAGTACCGCCCATAGATTCCAAGACAGATTCCGCTGATCAAACAGAATGTCCCCAGCAGCAAATGGGTTTGGCTGCTGGACTCATTGTCCGAGTATTGCCAGAACGCCCAGGCACTCATCCCGAAGCACAAGGCCAGGGAGGCCAGGATAAAAACGACATGAAATGCTTTCAGGGACATAGGCCAATTACCGGGTCATCGTGTTGGTCGGGAAATCATGCATTGCCCAGATGGTGAGCCCCATCAAGCTGATGAAGAAGAACACCGTGGAAGCCATGATCCCGTAAATCATCTTCTTCTCGTCCATCAGGTGCATGAAATAGCCCGCCACGAGAAAGCCCTTGATGGTGGCGATAAACAACGCCAGAGCAACCGTGAGGGCTATTGAGTCGAAGTGGATGAAATACGCCCCGACAGTCACGATGGTTCCCACGATCAAGGCATAAAACACCATGAGGTATTTCTTCTTCGTGGCTTCGATATCGTGATGTGAATGATGGTCGCCCATAAGTTCAAATTAGAATTCGGCAATTAGAGCAGATACAGCACCGGGAAAAGGAAGATCCAAACCAGATCAACGAAGTGCCAAAACAAACCGGATACTTCGACCCGGTTGGCATATCGCTCAGGTTCCGTTTTCCACATTCTCGCCCCAGGCCAGAGAATGTAGGCAATCACCAAAGCTCCAGCGATCACATGCAGCGCATGAAGGCCGGTGAGGGTGAAGTAAATGGACATGTAGGTGTTGTGTTTCGGACCGTAGTTTCCAATCTTCTGGATGTCAGAAGTCTTGATCACGATCTCCTTCCCATGCTTGTCCGCTTTCTGCGCTTTTCTAACACCTTCCGCCTTCCCTTTCGAGGCATCGATCTCGTGCCCCTGAAGGACAACCTGCTCAGCGGTGCGCGAGTGAAGATGGCCGTCGTAAACCTTTCCATCCTTTGTGATCACCTGATAGTGCGTGAACTTGTCGTAATACTCAAAGGACTTGATCCCAACGAACGCGAAGGCACACAAGACCGTGATGGTTTGAAACATCCTGTATTTCGCGAAATTATTCTGCTTGAGCGCCGCCCAGCCCAAAACAACAGTCACGCTGGAACAGATCAGCACCAGGGTGTTGACCGTTCCGATCGGAACGTTCAGCAAATCGCGCGGCCATTCCCCAACGTCTGCTCCCACTCGAAGCAGAATATAAGATGAGAAAAGGGCACCGAACAGCATGACTTCAGAAGCCAGGAATAACCAGATTCCGACTTTTGCATTGTATAGCCCGGTGTCTTTCCGGGGCTCCACTGTGTATGGGATTTCCATGAGATTGCTAGGTCAGGCTTCGGTCAAGGATTCTGATTCTGTGGAACGAAATCCGCTTTCGCTCCCGGAAGACTGTAGTCGTAAGGTCCACGCACCACGGTCGGCACTGTCTCGAAGTTGCCATGAGGCGGAGGCGTGGGCGTCTGCCAATCCAGCGTGGTAGCCTGCCAGGGGTTGTCTGACTCGACCTTCTTGCCGTTCGAAATGCTCCAGAAGAAATTGATGATGAAAGGTATCTGCGCAAGAGCCAAGAGCCCCGCCGCATGGGTGACGTATTCATTGAGCTTGATGATGGTTGCGCTCAGACCACCAATGGCATTCGGGGTCTGGGCAATCGAATACATGGCGCCACCATCCGACATCCGGCGCAGCATCCCTGACATGCCCTGGTAGAACATCGGCATGAAAACCAGGTTCATTCCAACCAGCGAAACCCAGAAGTGAATCTTGCCCAGGGTCTCGTTCATGTAGCGGCCAGTGACCTTGGGATACCAGAAGTACACCCCGGCCAGCAGTGCAAAAATCGTCCCAGGTGCGACCACGTAATGGAAATGCGCAATGACGTAGTAGGTATCGTGCAGGTGGATGTCACTGTAGTTGAATCCGAGGGGCAACCCCGTCAACCCGCCAATCCCAAACATGGGAAGAAAGGCCAGGGCAAAAAGCATCGGAGTGTTGAATCGGATCGAACCGCCCCAAAGCGAAATGAACAGGCAAGTGAGGATGATCACGGACGGAATCGAAATGATCATCGTGGTTGTCTGGAAGAACGTGCTGATCTTCGTCCCCATTCCAGTGAGATACATGTGGTGAGCCCACACGATGAAGGAGATGAAACCAATGGCCAACACGGAGTAGACGAGGGACTTGTAACCCCAGAGCGGCTTCCGTGTGTTGCAAGCCACGATCTCACCCACGATCCCAATCGCAGGAAGAATCAGGACATACACTTCGGGATGCCCCAAAAACCAGAACAGATGCTGCCACAGAAGCGGACTGCCTCCACCGCTAATGTTCGCGAGTTCACCTCCCATTGCCAAACCGGTGGGGAGAAAGAAACTCGTGTGCAAAACCTTGTCGGCCAGCTGCATGAGCCCGGCAGCTTCGAGCGGAGGAAACGCCAGCAACAGGAGGAAGCCCGTGACAAACTGAGCCCAGACAAAAAATGGCAGGCGCATCCAGGTCATGCCCGGAGCCCTCAACTGGATGATCGTGGCGATAAAGTTCACCGCGCCGAGCAATGAGGAGGTGATCAGCAACACCATGCCGACAAGCCAGAATGTCTGGCCCATCCCAGGTATCGCGGTCGCCAAGGGTGAATAGGAAGTCCAACCCGCCTGGGCGGCTCCTCCCGGAATGAAAAAGCTCACGACCATCACGATGCAACCCGCCGCATAACATTGGTAGCTCACCATGTTAACACGAGGGAAAGCCATGTCCGGAGCCCCAATCTGCAGCGGCACCACAAGATTCCCAAAAGCGCCGAACGCCAATGGCACAATCGCAAGGAACACCATGATCGTGCCATGCATAGCTCCGAACATGTTGTAGAGATCGGGCGTCATGACACCCCCGCTCGCAAGATCCCCGAACACAGATGTGAGCAGTCCTCCCAAGACAGGGATTGCTTTCCCCGGGTACGCTATCTGCCAGCGCATGCACATGATCAACACGAACCCTACCAGAAGAAAAACGAGGGCGGTGATGCCGTACTGGACGCCGATCACCTTGTGGTCCGTGGAAAATACGTACTTTTTGAGGAACCCACCTTCGTCATGATGGGGGTGCGACCCGTGGGCATCTCCTGTCGGAGCATGCGCGTGTGCGGATGATGTTTGCATTCTATTCTCGCCGTTCTGGGATCCCGAGGCTGCGAACTTCATGAGCGCGCCTCGAACTGGCCAAAAAGTAAGCAGGCCTTGGCATCAGGTGTCAACGGAACAAATCCGAGAGAGTCAAAGTTCAGTTTTATCAATGACCATCATCAACAGAACCAAAGGAAGATAGATGATCGAGGCAAAGAACAACGTGCGAGCACTCGGACGATCCAATCGCCGGGCGAAATGAACCGCAGCCGCAAGGAACCCAAACCCAAGCAGAATCGCACTCACAAGATACAAACGCCCCGCCATCTGGAATGCGAAGGGTGCGAGGCTGATGGGCAGCAGCCCAATCGTGTGACTCAAGGCTTGGCGGGAGGTACGACGCCCATCCGGATCGAACACGGGCAACATGGCGAAGCCCGCATCGCGATACTCGTTCCGATACATCCAGGCGATCGCGAGGAAGTGTGGTAACTGCCAAAAAAAGAGGATGGCAAACAGCGACCATCCTTCAATGCTCAGATGCCCCCGAGCAGCCGTCCAACCCATGAGCGGCGGCAAAGCCCCGGGAACAGCACCGATGGCAGTATTCAGGGGAGTCACCCGCTTCAAGGGTGTGTAGATCCAAACGTAACTCACCAGGGTCAATGCCCCCAACAACCCGGTGAGCATGTTCACAAACGTCCAAAGCTGAATAAATCCAAGGATCGAAATCCCCCCGCCAGCCAACAGCGCAGTTGATGGCGAGAGTAGTTTCGCCGGCAAGGGACGACCCTCGGTCCTCGGCATCCGGGCGTCATAATCCTTCTCAAGCCACTGATTCAGGGCCGCAGCCCCCGCCGCCATCAGCGCGGTGCCA
>VHDG01000267.1 GCA_016871475.1 Verrucomicrobiota bacterium | reverse complement strand
TCGGTGGGCCGACCGGCTATGCCATCAATCCCGCTCGTGACTTTGCGCCCAGAGTGATGCACGCGTTGCTGCCGATCCCAGGGAAAGGCCACTCGGACTGGAGCTACTCCTGGATCCCAGTGGCTGGGCCGATCTTGGGTGGCTTGTTAGGCGCCTTCACCTACAAAACACTCTGGGGAATCTGACCGCCTCTTTGCTTTTCGCCTTCAACATGACCCTGAATCGCTGGCCCTTGACTCCGCTGGGTTCCGTTACTCGTCAGCTGCCGATCCCTGCAGACATGCCCCAATCTCGCAGGTCCCCAGCCAGGACAAATCCCCGGCACTTTAAACCCATCCTGAAAACAACCCGGAATTAAGAGTGTTGGATTCATTGCTGCACCCTCCTCATGAAATATATCCTCGCACTAGATCAAGGCACCACGAGCTCACGAGCCATCCTCTTCGATCGCTCAGGCAACGTCGTCTCGATGGCCCAAAAGGAGTTCAAACAGATTTTTCCAAAACCGGGTTGGGTGGAACATGAGCCGGATGAGATCTGGTCCACTCAGTCAGAGGTGGCGGTTGAAGCCCTCAAAAGAATCGGATGCTCTGCCCAGGAAGTGGGAGCCATCGGCATCACCAACCAACGTGAAACCACAATCGTCTGGGACCGCAATACCGGCAAACCTGTCTGCAATGCCATCGTCTGGCAGGACCGCCGCACGGCTCACATCTGCTCCGGTCTTGCCTCTCGCGGGAAGGCCCCTTTGATCCAGCGGAGAACCGGCCTGGTCCTCGATGCCTACTTCTCCGGCTCCAAGATTCAATGGATCCTCAAGAATGTCCCCGGAGCCAGGGCCAAGGCCAGGAAGGGTGAACTGCTCTTCGGAACCGTCGATACCTGGCTCGTCTGGAAACTGACGGGCGGCAGGGTGCACGTCACCGACCCCAGCAATGCCTCCCGAACCCTGCTGATGGATCTCGCGAAGGGCGAATGGGATGATGAGATGCTCGACCTTTTCGACGTTCCAAAATCCATGCTTCCGAAGATCGCCTCATCGAGCGAGATCTACGGTCATACCGGGATCCTGGGTGGATCTGTTCCCATCGCTGGGATCGCCGGCGATCAGCAGGCGGCGTTGTTCGGTCAGGCCTGCCATCGCCCGGGCATGGTGAAGAACACCTACGGCACAGGGTGCTTCATGCTGTTACACACAGGGACGAAGCCGGTCCGATCCCGCAACAAACTTCTCAGCACCGTCGCCTGGAAAATCAAAGGGAGAACCGAATACGCTCTTGAAGGAAGCGTGTTCATCGCAGGTGCCGCCATACAATGGCTGCGGGATGGCCTCGGAATCATCCGCAGTTCCTCCGAGGTGGAGGGGCTGGCAGCGCAGGTGCAGGATACAGGCGGCGTTTATCTCGTGCCCGCCTTCGCAGGCCTCGGCGCGCCCCACTGGGATCCTCACGCTCGCGGCGCCCTGGTCGGGATCACACGAGGAACCTCCGCTGCCCACATCGCAAGGGCCGCAATCGAGGGCATTGCCTACCAGGTGCGTGACATCCTCGTCGCGATGCAGGCTGATTCCGGGATCCGTCTAAGAGAGCTCCGGGTGGATGGCGGGGCTTCTCGGAATGATCTGCTGATGAATTTTCAGGCGGGTTTGCTCGGAACACCCGTCATTCGTCCGAAGGTCACCGAGACGACAGCCCTGGGCGCTGCGTATCTCGCAGGGTTGGCGGTGGGTTACTGGAAGGATCAAAAGGAAATCTCTTCGCTGTGGCAGATGGATCGCCGGTTTACCCCTTCGATGCGGCCTGCCACACGTGCCGGACTGGTGGATGGATGGAAGGCAGCGCTGGAGCGAGCCAAGGCATGGGATGTGCCCGTGCGCAAGCGCCGATGAATCGGGACCACCAGCTGCAACAGCTCCAGACTTCCGGTGCGGATTGGGATGTTCTTGTGATCGGCGGTGGTGCAGCCGGCCTGGGGACAGCTCTGGATGCCGCATCGCGTGGCTATCGAACCGCGTTGATTGAACGTGGCGACTTCTCAGGTGGCACCTCCTCTCGCAGCACCAAGCTCATCCATGGCGGGGTTCGTTACCTAAGGCAGGGCCGAATAAAGCTCGTCCAACAGGCCCTCAGGGAACGTGGCGTTCTACAACGCAACGCGCCGTCGATCATTCAGCCCATCCCGTTCATCATCCCGGTACGATCCTGGCACTCAAAAATGTTCTACAGCCTGGGATTGAAACTTTACGAGAAGCTGTCCGGCCGACTGGGGCTGGGGAGCGTCAATGTCCTGTCCCCTGATCAGGTGGGGCGGGAACTTCCGGGGGCAGATATGCAGGGCGTCACAGGCGGGGTGCGCTATTGGGACGCTCAGTTCGATGACGCACGCCTGGCCTTGAGGCTGGCTGATGCGACCGTTCGGAAGGGCGGGACGGTGATGAACTATTGCGAGGCAGGTTCTTTTCTGAAGAGCAAGGGCAGGGTCCTTGGGGTGATGGCTAGAGATCTGGAGTCCGGGAAGGAGTTTGAAGTGATAGCCCGGGTGGTGATCAGCGCCACGGGAGTTTGGACGGATGAGCTGCGACAGCAACCCGGTGTGCCTCGCCGGGAATCGATCAAGATCAGTCAGGGTTCGCATCTGGTGCTGCCCGCAGACTTTCTCGGCGGTTCAACCGCGCTGATGGTGCCGAGGACATCCGACGGACGGGTCCTGTTCGTGATTCCTTGGCTGGGCTGCTGTTTGGTCGGCACCACTGACGTAGCTGTTGGTAGACCTTTGCGTGATCCTTCGCCGATGGATTCCGAACGGGCTTTCCTGATGGACGAAGCCTCCCGACATCTCTCCCGTCCAGTCCGTGAGACCGACATTCTCAGCGAGTTCTCCGGCTTGCGTCCGCTGATCACGGCAGGAGAAGGGGTCTCCACCGCCTCGATCTCGCGTGAGCACCGGATCGAACGTGGTGTGGAGGGGGTTGTGTGGGTATTTGGAGGGAAGTGGACGACTTATCGTGCCATGGGGGAGGAGGCGGTGGATCTGGCCGCCCGGGTTGGTGGCCTGCGTTCGTGCACCAGCGTCACGCGGGATGTTTCGCTCGATGCGTCGGCAGCCCGTCCTGATGACGATCCAGCGGGGCGGGGGACATCGCTTCATGCGGGGTTGGGCTTGTATGAGCGGGATGTGCGTTGGTCCGTGCAGAACGAGATGGCCCGGACTGTGGAGGACATGCTTGCGAGGCGAACCCGTGCGCTATTTCGAGATGCACGGGCGGCGGCTGGAGTTGCTCGAGCCACCGCTGAGATCATGTCGGGTTGTCTCGGCAGATCGAAGGATTGGGTGGAGCAGCAAACAGCAGATTTTCGTGCATTGGCTGCTCACCACCTGCCACCCGGCTCGCGGGACCTGGGATCCTAGGATGCCCAAGTCGAAGCTGGATCACAGGGCTGACATCTACTCCCTTACGCGGGTTTCGACGTTGAGCGCAGGCATGGGAATGGATTTGCGTTCGCCTCCAGGCCATTGGACCTCGATGGATTCCACTTTGGCCTCCTTGCCCAGTCCGATGGTGACAGGCAACTCACTTTGCGAGAGGTAGCTGCGGGTCGGCATCACCTGGCGGGCCAGCAAGCCCGCGCTTGTCTTGATTCGAACCCACGCTCCGATGGCGCTTCGATTCGATTTCCTGCCCTCGAGCTTGAGTCGAATCCATCGGTTACCGGCTTGTTGATCGTTTCTGAGCAGCAGAGGCGGACCGCTCGCCTGAACCACCACCACATCGAGATCCCCGTCTCCATCGATGTCCGCATAGGCGGATCCCCGTCCGACCAGGGGCTTGAACAGATCGCTTCCCGCATGTTCCTCGGTGACCGGGACGTAGGCCGCTGAACTGTCAGAACCCGTGTTCCAGAATAGCTGGATCGGTTGTCGGTAGCGCTGGCTCTTCTGGATCTTGCTGATCTCCTCCTCGAGGTGCCCATTCGCAGACAACACGTCCAACCTTCCATCCAGATCGCAGTCAAAAAAGAAGACCCCGAACTTGAGCAGCAACCGGCTCGCGGGGCCGATACCCTCGGAGATGGCTGCGTCCGTGAACAAGCTGGGATCCTTTTGCGACGTGTAGAGCGCAGTCATCTCGTTGGCAAAGTTTCCAATCAACACCGCGAGGGTGCTGTCATTCCGGTAGAAACCTGCATCAATTCCCATCGCGCCACGGGTGTTGCCATAGCTGTCGAACGCGATGCCCGAGATCTGGCCGATCTCCACGAAAGTTCCGTTTCCGGCATTCGTGAAAACCTGGTTCGGAGTCGTGTCATTCGCGGCGATCAGGTCAATCAAGCCGTCACGGTTGATGTCGATGGGGGCGAGGCCAAGCGTCTTGGCCGCGGGAACCCCCGTCGCCGCATTCTTCACCTGTACGCCACTGGCAGCGGAGATGTCTGTGAACGTTCCTTTGCCGTTGTTCCTGTAAAGACGCGGAAAAGCCCCCTGGAAGTTCATTGGTGGCCCATAGGCACGGTTCACGCCGTCGAGCTTGTATCCGACTTCGTAGTCGATCTCGCGCGACCATTTCACATAGGACGCGACGTAGAGATCCAGGTCGCCGTCATTATCGATGTCAAACCAGGTTGCGGCGGTGGTCCAGTCGGACTTCTCTCCCCCCACGCCGGCCTCAGCTGTGACGTTGCGGAATTTTCCCGAGCCCAGGTTCTTGAAGAGGACGGCCCCTCCGACCGCAGTGATCAGGACGTCTTCAAGGCCGTCATTATCGTAGTCGCCGATGGCGCAGCCCATTCCGTGAATCGGAATATCCAGCCCTGAGCCCGCGGTGACGTCGGTGAACGCGCCTTTGCCGTTGTTGGAATACAGTGCGGCTGTTGTCGGGGCCGCGTTCGCTGGGGCTTTTCCTTCCCACCAGGTTCCATTGATAAACAGCAGGTCCTGGTCGCCGTCGTTGTCATAGTCGAGGAATGCAACTCCCCCGCCCATCGTTTCGGGAAGCAGTTTCTCGCCGGTTGCGCCGCTGTTGTACGAGAACCGGATACCGGCTGCTGTTGTGATGTCGGCGAAGGGCAGCTTGGGAAGGCTTTCCGCGGCTTTTGTGGCCTGTTGCGGGGCGCTCAGAGTTGTCACCTGCGTAGGCGCCGCGGCCTTTTTGGTCCTGGTGAGCCAGAGCACGATGCCCCCTCCCACAAGGATCGCTGCCAGGGCGATAAGAGAGCCCTTGAAGGCTTTTTCGATGATTGAATCATCAACCCTGGCCAGTTCTTCCTCACTGTGAGGAGGCTTTGAGCCTGGATCTGTGGGGGAGTTTGATGCTGAGGACATGCAGTTGGGTCGCGGTGCGTGGGGGAGATCTTCAAGGAGCCGATGCCTGTCGGGCCGGCGTCTGGGATGTTAGCCCGAAGGCTCCGTTGCGTTGCAGGGGGTAGATCACTGTGGCTTGGGCGGCATGGTCGGCTGCCGGGTTGTTGCGGCGGGCAATGGTCACTGCCCGGTCCCGTGCGTTGTCATCCGGACGGTATTTCTCGTGCAGCTTCCGGTGTTGGTCCGCCTTGTTGGAATCCCCGAGCTGGGCGTGGATCAGCGCGAGGTTGTAGTGAGCTGCCAGGTTCTCCGTATCAATGGCCAGCGTTTTATTGAACTGTTCGACAGCCTGCTTCAGGAATGAGTCCCGTTGTGCGGATCGTGCATCGCCTCGTTCCATCTTGGCGCGTTCGAACAGCGTCTGTCCCAGCTCGTTGAGCACTTCATAGTCGCGCGAGAAGTCGAACTTCCGTTGTTCCAGCTCAGGGTAACGATCTTCGAGGATGCTTCGGAACTCCGCGATGGCCTTGTCGAGATAACCGTTTTGTTTGTTCACGAGACCGTTGAACCAGGCCACCGTCCAGCGTGGGGCAGGCGGGTTCGC
>VHDG01000266.1 GCA_016871475.1 Verrucomicrobiota bacterium | reverse complement strand
TGGATCTTCCTTCACACATCGCGGCACATGCAAACCGGCGAGACCCCATCCGAGCCGTCGTTTCAGGAACGGGTGAAGGTCATGCAACGACACCTCGATCTGATGGTGGAGGTATTCGGTGAAGAACATGGGTGTCGGATGTTCAGAAAAGTGGCTCCGTGGTATTCGAAGCGTTTCGGCCCGGTGAATGAGTTCAACAAGAAGGTCGTGCTGCTCAAGTCGCGGGCCGAGTTCGACCTCATCCTGGAACATTACATCCAGTGGCGTCGGCAGTTTCTGGACGAGAATGGCGGGCTCAAGCCCCAATACCGTCCGAGCGACCTCACGGCCTCTTTCATGCAGGATCCAGCCTCCACCACCCGACAAAGCATCCCGGTGCCCAAAGGTCCGGTCGAGGTGTGGTGATGCCGCATCAAACCGCACCACACAGCAGAAGCTGCTTGCTCAACGGAACCTGGGCGAGAGCCTGCGGGGGCGACTCAACACACTCGCAGCGTCACTTCGCGAGGCCAGCAATCAACTCGCCCAGGCTGCGTCGCAGAACAGTCAACGCCTCCGCTTGCCGTCGGAACGAACCACGACCAAGGCTCACTTCTACATCATCGTGCAGGGAGGCCGGATGCACCCGCTCTATTACTTTCAGCACGGCCTGCCCACGCAGAACACCTCCTCCCTGCAATGGGAGGGCATGGATTCAGCGAACCGCCGGGTGAAGCCGATTCCTGGGCGCGGCATCGATATCGCGCGCTCGCCCCTCGAGGCCGCGAGCATGCTCACCGCGGTTCCCAAGGATCGGGTTTATCTGATCTTCCAGCTTTACGAGGACTCCTTTGCGGCATTCGACATCCTGAAGCCATTGGTGATTCGTGCCGGATTGGATTACACGTGGGAGCCTCGTCGCCAGGGAGAGGATATGATCCTGGGCCCCGGCGGACAGGCGCCCGGGCCGCAGTAGGGATCATGCTTCAGACCGGCGGCAGCCACCACTCCGGCTTCAGGCTCACTGCGCCAGCAGCTGGAAGAAAGAAGTTGATGCGCCCGGGTTGCGATCGAACTCGATTTCATACCGCTGTCCGCCCACGGCCCTGACAACCCCGCCCATCCGCGTACGGGGCCCTGTCAAGGTCTCGAATCCCTGGATCAACACGCTCGTGGGAGTGCCTCGGATCAGCCGATAGCTGATCACTGAGCGTGAGGCGGAGAGCTGTCTGAATCCATCCAGCGCAATTTCCGCGGACGGCACTGACGTTGCTCCGGTTACTTCAATCGGAGGACCGTAGGGAAAGGTACGGTGCTCCGTCTCGGCTCGCACGGAAAGCTCATGAACAAGGGTGTCCGAGGGCCTGAACAAAAACTCGCCGCTCGAAGGAACCTCGAAATCGCCCGCGTTGACGGCTCGATCGACCGAGGTGAAACGGATCGAATCGATATACCAACCCACGCCGGCCTGGGTTTGGGGAAAAAAGCCCCCACCCGTTTGAAGCGTATAAACAAATCGCACCCGGATCGACTTCCCTGCATAGGCAGACAGGGGAAGCGCCACCTGGCTGAATGCAGATTCCCCGGCATTGCCTGTGCCCGCCCGGCTCCAGATCGTCTGCCAGGATCTGCCTTCGTCGGATGAGACTCTCACGGAGGCGGCTTGCAGCGGGGACGCCCACCCGAGTCTCGAGAAGAAAAGAAGCTGTGAACCTGATCGCGGTCCAAAGCTGTCCTTGAACTCCATGGTTTGATCGGTGACTGATGGGACGGAGGACTGGAAGGGATGAGCCATATGAAAACTTGCGGCCCCCTCGTGGCGCACATCCGTGACCCGCAATGAGTATCCAGGGGCAATGGAGACATGGAATGGCGACAGGTCGCCCTCAGCTCCTTCGGTTGCGGTGGCAGGAGTAAATCGAAGGACCCTCGCACGATAGCGGCTTGCCCCCTGGAAAGGTCCGGCGAGGAACAGCGAATCCGTCTGGATGGGGGCAACGAGGGGGCCCTTCACCGTCGGGGCAACGTAGGGCGGAGTGAAGTCCGCCTTCAAATTGGTCCCCGACACCAGATTCACCAGCCGTTGGTCCTTGCTGAACCCAGCTCCGGAGAACGTGAGTTTTTTCACACCTCCCGACGCAAAGGGGATGGCGTATCCGCCGGACCTCGTCGTGGTTGCATAGTGGGTTGCTCCCTCGAGCTCCACACGGATCCCACCCAACCCTTCCCCTGTGTCGTAAAAGCCGTTGTTGTTGAAGTCATAGAAGGCAACTCCCGTCACGTAAGGTCGGGCGCCGTTCAGGTAGCCAAACTCCTGGGTCACGAGGCCGGGTCCCACGGTGCCTGAAGGTCCCGTATTCGTCCCATAAACCACGCCCACACCGATCTCCCGGAACTTGCGGTCGTGAATGGTATTCCGATGCCCGGGAGGAGACTGCATGCCACCCGGCCCGTTGCCCCAGTCCGTGTTGAAACCGAAATGTCCGTGGACGACGGACTTGGCAAACGCGAAGATGTTCTCCCCGACGCCGCCGCCACTCTTCCAGGGGTATCCCGCAGCAGCGATGCGATCTCCCGACGACAAGGCTGCTTCCTCGTGCGTTTGAGTTCCGTTGACCAGCATCCAGGTGGAGTGCTCCCGGGCGGCTCGTGTCAGGACGGCATGGATCGCCACAGGAGGGGCAGGAAGAATCCCAGCGAACTGGCTCACCAGCAAATTGGTGTTCACGTTGAAAAACGCGTAGGCAGCCTGAATGTCAGGATCAACAGGAGCCATCAAACGCAGAGCTTCAGCCCGGGGATCCAGACGTGCCCGGTTGATGTACTCGACGTAAAGCTGCTCATCATCCGTCGGGGAACCGATGTCCCAGGGCTGCGGATCCGCAGCGAGTTGAGGCTTGGACACCGGCTCGCCTCTGCCGGAAACCTCCTCGAAAAACACGGGCGGCGGCACCTGGGGCACGTCGGCCATCGCGATCAGACGGCTCAAGATCACGACGAGGCACCAGCCAATTTGAAGACTTCCAGCACGCATGCGAAAACAAGGACTGCGATACCCTACTCCGAGACTGCTTGGAATCAATGCCCGAAGAACCCTGCGATGGCCCTGAATTCCTCGGTATGTGCCAGCGCTTCAACCTGTCTCTGGATGTCCTCGATCTCGCAGGTTCGAAGGTGCCAGGACAACGGCTGATGCGCGGAGTCAACCCCATGAAAGAACCCCGAAGCGCCTGCCTCCCGGGCTCCATCGTCCTCCGCCTGCGCAAGCTGCCCGCCCGGACCAGGCCCGGCCAGGGTTGTTGCCAGAACATCATAGAAGATGGACACGGTTGTGATGGCGGTCGTATTGGAATCAGCCCCCGGGAGATGGTTCCATCGATCCCTGAAAACTCGAAGAAGCTCACCCGAAAACGCCTGCTGTGCGCTGTTTCGCACGTTGGCCATGGTGATCAGCGGGTGGACCAAGCTGAACAAGGGCACTTGATGGCTGTTCGCCGGGTTCCTGGCGTGATCCTCAGGGCCCGGGGGTCCCACCTCAGAGCTCTGAGGCAGACGCGGAAAGGCATTCAGGGCGATGAGCAATACACGGGGACGCTTTTTCGTGCGTTGCCAGAGCCTCGACAGCCCATGATCAAGCCACTCCACGGCTCCCACAATTCCGCTGTTCTCGTAGTACCCGCCGTCAACCACGTGCAACCCCGCTCCGCCACGGGCAAACGCGGCCCTGTCCGACACCGGACCCGCTCCGAGGCCAAGCGCCACTGCGGGGCGGGCTGTCGGAGTGATCATCGGGAACGTTGCCGACAGTCGGGCTGCGGTGGTGATCGCAATGTCAGCCTTGTAGCGATGGGAGAACTCACAACGGCCTGCAGAGCTCTCCGAAACCGGCACCGTTGAGAAAGCAAGCCGCTCGCCGGTTTCCACGATCGTGGCATTGAATATCATGACCGGTCGGCGCAAGAGGAAAGCATCGCGGCCCCATCCATCCAAAGTGGCTGTTCCCAATCCGACATCCCTTCCGAACGCGACGACGGAGTTCTCAACCCACGCTGTTTCGAGACTCGAACCCCGGTCATCGAAGATCCCGGTGCCAAGTCCCAATCCCACGCTCATCGGAAGGACAGCACGCCGGAAATCATGCCGGAGCATGCCTTGCATGGCGGCATCGAGCCCACTCGACCGCGCGGCCACGGCCGCTCCCTTCAGGAGGCGCCGATCAGGCGAGTCGGCGACCAGGGAGAAAAACATCGAACCGACACTCCCCCCCGACACGCCGCTCATGAGTCGGATGGAGGAGGCGAAATCGGTCCCCTGCTCTGCCAGCAAGCTTTGAAGACGTTCGAGAACGGCGGTGGTCCAGGCGGCGGACTGGATGCCTCCCCCCGCCGAAGCCACGACCACGATGGGGCGTCCCTGATCATTGGCCGCTTCAAGAATCTGGTCCGGGGTGCGGACGGGAGCTGATTCCGCCTGGAGCCAGACCCGGTAGAAATGATCGTGAGAATCCCACCGGGCTACGAACATCGAGAATCCCACGACGCAAACAACCACCGGGATGCGATAGTAATCGAGGAAGAAAGCTGCGCCTGCGAGCCAGAACAGGAGCGTTGCCCCCAGGAGATAAACGGCGCCGAGGGCCTGGACGTAAGAGTGAATCAAGACAACCCAGCCGATACCGAGAACAACCCCGTAAGCCAGGGCGGCGACATGACCCTGGGCGAGTTTTCCAGCCGAGGGAGCGCATCCTGGCCGCAGATAGCCGCTCTCAACGGAAGGGACGATGCTCAGCACCCAGCGACGCAACCGCACGAGCGCTTGGAGCACCCTTTTGGAAAGGAGCCTGAACAATTGTGTCTTGAGCCAGAGACCGAAAGGGGGAGCTTTCCAGGCGACAACAGCCGCGATCGCCCATCCCAACAGAAGCCACATGCTCACCCGCGGCAGGAACCCGGGCTCTGATGCGCGCATTGTTGCCACGCTGTTTGCAAGAGCCGCAAACGCTATGGCCGCGATCCAGCTCCACTTCAGCCAGACATGACGGTTCAGGTCGGGCACCTGGAACCTGGAAGCCGCCTGTTTCCAAATCAGGTGAGCCGTCACATAGATGGCACCTGATTACACGGCGAAGACCAGGGCCATCACTGCAGCCCACCTGGGCTCCGTGATGTCGTACGCTCCCAGAAGAAGACTTCGCAGGCTGCCCCCGGCCAGGAAGGGTGTCGCAAGGAACAGCAGCAGTCCCAGGAGGGGCATCCTGGAGAGATAGAGATATCGGAGAGCACAGAACCCCTGTTGCAAAATCGATCTCAGCTTTGTGGACATGAGTTGGATAAGGCGGGTTCTACGACCTTAGGCCGCGGCGCGATGACCTCATGCGGCAACCGAAGTGACAAGCAAAATACCCGGGCTGGATGGTTTGCTTTCCGCTCATTGATGGTTAACGTCCATCCGTCGCCAACTGTCTGCCGGCTTGAAAAACACTCGATGAATGGGATGCACATACTCCGCGTGCTCGCAGCGTTCGTGTCGCTGGGGTCCTTGGGTCTCTGGCTGGGACTCGGGGCTCACACCGGCTGGAGCCGGACTTCAGAGGAGGTTCGCACTCTGGATGAAGTCACTGGAATCGAAGGCATCGGCTATCGAAAGGCTTTCAAGCCCGGTCTCGACTTCCTTGGCGCTGGCATCGCTGCGGGCGGCATGCTGGCCGGGCTTTCGTTCCTATTCGCAAGAACAAAACATCGCACTTCATGAACCTCACCACTACCCAATGCTTGTTGGTTGCGTCCGCGCTCCTTGCTCAAAGCGCGTTTGCCGCATCCCAGTCCTTTGATTTCAAGGACCCCAAGGGCGTTAACAACGCCACATTCAAACTGGACGCCCCGCTCGAGGCGATCAGCGGCAGCGCATCAGGCATCTCCGGCAGCATCCAGTTCGCTCCTGCAAATCC
>VHDG01000265.1 GCA_016871475.1 Verrucomicrobiota bacterium | reverse complement strand
GCAGGCGATGACCAGATCGGGATCCCCGTCCCCGTCCATGTCGCTGAACGTGGCTGCACTCACCATCCCCAGGGACGTCAGCCGCTGCGCCAGAACAAACCGGCCGGATTGGTTTGCATACCATTTGGAAACGCCAGCCTCAGGATAACGCCCAGCCACTGTTCGACCGCCGATAAAGAGATCGATATCCCCGTCTCCGTCCACATCGGCCGCCGCAACGGGGCCGGTCACGGATTCCACTCCAACCAGGATTTCCCCGCTCACCCCGCGTGAGAAGTCATACACGCGCGCGGCGCCGCCGTTCGTCACGCCATCCTCCCAGTTCGAGGATCCGGCGATCAGTGCGTGTCCGATGGAAACCATCCCAGCCGAGTCGCGTCCCAGAGGTCTTTGGGTCAACGGCGCCTGCATTCGCGAAAAGGCATTCGTCTGAAGGTTCAGAAGGACCGCCAACGTGCCGCCGCGGCCGGACCCGATGATCGCATCATCCCACCCATCTGAATTCACATCCATCCAAGCGACTCCCGGGCCGGACAGGCTCAGGGTACGTGGCAACAGGGGCTGGCGTGCGAAATCGTCGAAAGGCTGCTGGTGGTGACTGTGCTGCAGGAGCTGATGCACAGGAAGGAACCATGCTTCCGTCATCCCTTGGGACGACGAGATGCTCGTGGGGGAGGTGGAGGGGGTGGAGTCCGGCTCGAGGATTTCCAGCACGCGGTTTCCCTGCACTCCTTGGATCTCGCTGACCGCCCCGCTTCTCCAGCGTACGCGCACGGACATTTCGCCCTGACCCTCACGAGCCGCAAACACGCGCATGGCCTGGTCCCCGGAGAGATATCTTCCTCCGGCGAGGATTTCCTGTGACTGCTCGGGCACCGCCCCACCGAGCAGCGTGATCCGCGCCCCCACTCCTTGTGAGTTGGAACCTTTGCCTCTCAATCGCACTCCCACGCGGGTCTTGGACGTGTCATTGCGATACACGCCCGCCTCTGCCTTCAGGTTGTTGACCACCACATCGAGATCGCCATCGTTATCGAGATCGCCCAAAGCCATTCCCTGCGAGATCACAGCTGTATCAAAGCCCCACGCCGGACCTGCATCCTCGAAGGTCCCGTCCCCGCGGTTTCGGAAAGCCACGTTCGGCGTGAAGAGTCCGGGAAATTGGCTGACCACCTTGAGCACATCATCGAACGAGATCTTTCCCCCGCGCTTCAATCCCTCCACCGCCATGCCCATGTCTCCGTGTTGAAAGTCGCGGAGCTGACCATTCGCCACCAGCAGATCCTCATAACCATCCAGGTCCACATCGAGAAAGATGGGTCCCCACGACCATTCGGTGGCTTCCACTCCTGAGCGAAACGCCGTCTCAGCGAACGTCATGTCCCCTCGGTTCATGTGGAGTGTGTTCCTCGGAAATTGCACCCGATACTCGATGAGCCCCGGTATCGTCTGTCGCATGCCCCCTTCGGCGACCTGGGTCATCCGACGCAGATGGCTTCGGCTGTACATGTCCACGGTGATGAAGTCCAGGTGTCCGTCGCGATTGAGATCCGCGAAGTCCACTCCCATCGAGAAGGTGGAGTTGTTTCTCAGAGCCAACGGGGAAACAGCGCGGAAGCCACCCTTTCCGTCGTTCAGCCAGAACCGGTCCGGTGTGAAGAGGTCATTGCACACGTAGAGATCCGGATCGCCATCTTGATCCACGTCATGAAACTGCACAGCCAGTCCCCAGTCGAAGGGGGGCTCCCTCAACGGTTGTCCCTTGTCGTCGAGAAACTTTCCGCCGGTGAAGGAGACTCTGGAGAAGCGGCCACGACCGTCATTGTGATAGAAGGCGTCTTCCTCGCCGAGTTCCAGAACCTGCCCGTTGGGGCCGACGACGAAGCGGTTGGCGAGATCCGGTTCCGTGACAGGACGTCCGTTCACCAGGACCACCTCCGGTCTGCCGTTCGTGACGGCGATGCGGAACTGGGTGTCGGGTTGATCCATGACAGTGATCGGCCTGAAGTTGCTGACGTAGAGATCCAGATCGCCATCGCCATCCACATCCGCCAGGGCCATGGACGTGCTGCCGGTGGCTGAGGCCAGCCCCGCAGGCCGGGTGAATTCGGTGAATGTCCCCTTCGCATCGTTCACGAACAGCCGTGTGCCGGAACCAAACGAGCTCACCAGCAGATCCAGATCGCCATCCCCATCCACGTCGGCCATCACGGCTCCGGTGGATGCCTGTCCGGGGCAGGCCACGCCCGAGCGCTCGGTGATGTCCTCAAAACGGAAGTCTCCCAGGTTGCGATAGAGCCTCCCTCCTGCTTCAAGGCCCGCGAAGTAAATGTCGCAGCGCCCATCCCCATCGATGTCACCCAGCGCAACTCCGCTTCCACTCAGCAGGTTTCGATTGGTGATGGAGGTTCGGTCGTTGAGGACGTTTGTGAACCGGATTCCGGTCTGTGTCCCGGAGAGAAGTGTGAAGCCTGTCCGGGCTGAAGGGGCGGGATTCACTGCATGCCACCGATATCCCGGAGCCTCCTGCCATTCGGCTCCGACAACGGCCAGACAGGTGCACAACAGAAACAGGGGGGACAGGCGGTTCATTGCTTTGGGTTCCATTCTCTCAGGGTTCCGTCCGCGAGGATTTCGACATGGCGCGCCATCACTGGAAGCGCGCTCAGGGTCTCCTTGCCTCCGGGCCAGCGGACCCAGACTTCCGAAGGTTGCGTGGACCGTCCCATGACGGTGGTGGGGGAACTCTGCGACCAATACCCGGATCCGGACTGGATTTCTCGTGCCCGCGACGTTCGCCATACACAAGCCGGATGGAGGCTCCCACGGCTGAAGGATTCGACGCCTGTCCGACCAGACGAATGATGAGACCTGGTTGGGCCGACCGGTTTTTGAACAGGTGGGTCGGTCCGTTGTTCTGTCCCAGCACAAGGTCGGTTCTTCCATCGAGATCGAAATCCGCCACGGCACAGCCGCGCTGATCTCCATAGGCCACCAGCCCGCTGAGGTTTCCAGGCACGCCCACGAGCGTCCCCGCGGCATCGTTCGTCAGCAGGAGTCCCCTGCCTGCATCGCAGCGCGCAAACTCCAGATTCGTGGTGAAGTGGTTTTGAGTGAGAAAAACGTCCTCGGTGCCGTTGCCATCGAAATCTGCGATCGAGATGCCACAGGCGGGAGCCCATTGCACTTCTGCGGGCAGCTCACGCATTTCGAAAACGTCGCCTCGGTTTAGCAGCAACACCGTCGAAACGGTGTTCACTTCCAGCCGTTGCATGGTGGCCAGCCTCTCCGCATATATCTCCTGCACGCTGGCCTGCGCATACGCTTCGTAGCCTGCGACACGTTCGGCGAGGAACGGCAAGGCCGAACGCACCATGCGCCAGGTGCGCTGCGGAACTTCCCGTCCCTGGATCAATTTCGCCTCGACCAACTCCACGGCCCCAATCCCCATCATGTCTCCGTGATACAGCACCCAGGGGCTTTGCTTTGATGCCTGATGTCTTGTGTTGATGCCTTGATTGGAGGCGACGATATCGAGGCGGCCGTCCCCATCCAGGTCTCCCGTGGCGACGCCGCGCCACCAACCTTGCAGCGATCCGACGGCCATGCGTTGGCCTGTCTTCGCGTGGATCACCTCGGGCGTCCAGTGTTCGAGCTTGCCCTTCTGGTTTCTCAAGATTCTCAGTGGACCCCAATCACAGGCCAGCACTGCGTCCGGATCCCCATCCCCGTCCAGGTCCGTAAGGACCGCTCCGGAGACCATGCCCAGGTCTGCAAAACGTTCACCTGTGCGAAATCGACCCGACTCGTTCCGATACCAGGTCGACACGGGGCTTTGGGGATATCGTCCCGCGATCACCCGTCCTCCGACAAACAAGTCGAGATCTCCGTCGCCATCGATGTCGGCCATCGCCAGCGGGCCGGTGGATGCTTGCGGGCCCAGCAGGCTTTCGCCGCCGCCGCCGCGGATCACGTCATAGATTCGGATGCTTCCCCCATTCGTCGTCCCGTCCTCATAATTGGCTGAGCCCACAACCAGCATTCCAGGCATGGCCACCAATCCGGTGTTATCCCTCGCAAGGAGGCGCGACAGCGAGCCGTTGGTCAGGCGTTGGAAATGTCCTTTGTGATCATTGCGAAAGACTCCAAGGGATCCGCCGCGGCCGCTGCCAATGGCAAGATCCATCCAGCCATCGGCATCCGCATCCATCCAGCAGACTCCGGGTCCCAGACGTCCCAGATGCCACGGCAGCAGCGGCTGGCGCTGCATTTCATTGAAGGGCTCATCCACATGGACGTGCCCCAGTCGTGTGCTGACGTCTTCGAACCAGGGCTCGACCCGTGCGGGGATCGGTGATTCAGGCACGCTCTCTGCCTGCGATTCGTCGAGTTCATAGAGGGAGTTCTCCAGCACTCCCGTCAGGCGCATTGTCTTTCCGGTTCGCCAGCGCACTTCCAGCGTCCGCTCCGAACCTCCGGGTGCCGCGGCAAAGGTTCGCTGGCTTTGGTCACTCGACAGATAGCGTCCTCCGAGCATGATCTCCTGCGACTGCACCGGCAGTCTGGGATCCCGCAGCGTGATGCGTGCACCTGCTCCTGCTGTGTTGCCTGATTTCCCTTTCAGCCGCACCGCGACACGGGGAGCCGAGCTGTTGTTGCGGTAGACGCCCGCCTCTCCGTTCAGGTTGTTCACCAGCACGTCCATATCCCCATCCTCATCCAGATCGGCCAGGCACATGCCGTGGGAAACCTCGGCGCTGTTGAAACCCCATCGATCACTCACGTCCTCGAACGAGGTGTCGCCCCGATTTCGGAAACTCACGTTCGGGGAGTTCAGGCGTACAAACATCGCATTCAGTCGCAACAGTTCCATTCGTGAACGCTTTTTCCCCGCGATGAGAGTATCCGCGCGTTCCATCACGTCTGCGTTCATTGCATCGCGTTCGTGCCCCGTAGTGATCAGGAGGTCCTCGAATCCATCGAGGTCCATGTCCAGGAACACGGGTGTCCAGGACCAGTCCGAAGCCTCAACCCCAGCCGCCCATGCGATTTGCGCGAACGTCCCATCCCCGCGGGACATGAACAGCGTGTTGTATGCGAACTGGAGTCGCTCCTCGCCCCCGCCCGGAGGAAGTTCGTAGGGAGGCACACCCCCGATCTGCACATGACGACCCCGAGGAGTGCGTCCGAGCATGTCCACGACAAAAAAGTCGTCCCGACCGTCCCGATTCACGTCCGCCACATCGATTCCCATGGAGAACATGCTGATCTGTCTCAAGGCGCTTGATGGGGCTGCCTTGAAGGTGCCGTTTCCCTGATTCCACCAGATGCGGTCAGGTGATTCGAAGTCGTTGCACACATACAGGTCCGGCAGTCGGTCGCCGTTCAGATCGCGGAACAGGACGGACAACCCCCAATCATAGAGTGGTTCCGTGAGCGGCCGCCCGGATTCATCCAGGAACGTCCCTCCCGTGAAAGGCACTTCCACGAAGCCTTTCGCGCCGTCATTTCTGAAGAGCGCATCCGGCTCCCCGTTCTCCCTCACGCGACCTTTGCCCTGCACCGAAAAGCGACCTTTGAGCTCGGGGGATTCCGTGGATCTGCCGTTGTACTCAACAATCCTCGTCTTCCCGTCCTCCTGCGCCATGCGATACCGCGCTTCAGGGTCATCGCGCACGGTGTTGATTCGGTAGTTCGCGATGTAGAGATCCAGATCACCATCGCCGTCCATGTCTGCAAGCGCTGCGGATGAGCCACAGCGGTTCGGGTTCAACACACCCGTCCGTGCGAACTGACCGCGCCCGTCGTTTGTGAAAATCCACGTGCCCGCCCCGAAGGTGTTTACGAGAAGATCGAGATCGCCATCACCTTCGAGATCCGCCAGACAGATCCCGCCTGCGTCCAGTTGCTCCAGCGGCGACAAACCGCTGGAGCGTGTTACATCTGCGAATTTCCAGTTG
>VHDG01000264.1 GCA_016871475.1 Verrucomicrobiota bacterium | reverse complement strand
TGACCCGGTCAGTGTGAGGGTCGGGCTGCACTCGAAGGATCAGCGGCAGAAAACGTTGATAGGGCAGTTTTCGTCGCACGGTTGTCTCGTTCTTGCTCCAGTCGAGACCGCGAATCAGTCCCAGTCATGAGGTGTCGTAGAGATCCAGGGCCAGTGCAACCTGCACCGAGCCTGCCGGGAACAATAACGTCAGGCTTGCCCCTTGATTCTCGAACCAGATCTCGCATCGAATCTCGAAGGGCTGGTCGCCAGGCTTAATCGGAAGGCGCAGAATCTTGTGGGAGGGCGGATCGGCATGGTCCACGACCAGTGTGCCTCCAATAACATCATCCAACCATCGCCAGTTACCCTCGAGAGCATCGCGCTGAAGTTGGACGTCAGCGAGCGGTGTATGGTGCCCCACTGGGGCGAGACGAACTTCCGATCCATCCCGGGGTGTCCACCACACAACCGCCGCGACCGCAGCACCCGCCAGCATCAGTGCAAACAGTCCGATGGACAGCCAAGTCACACCTCGTGCGGGACGAGGATTGTTATCGAGACCTGCTCGCAACTCGGCTGCATTGCGTTGGCGTCGAGACGGGTCCGCCTGCATGGCCTTCTCGAGCACCGGGTCCAGATGCCCACAAGTGGGCGATTTCCGGGACGGAGGTTGCAAGGCGCCGCGCGGCACTTCTCCGGTCAACATCTCGTAGAGCAGCACTCCGAGACTGAACAGGTCCGCCTGTTCGCCGACCTTTCCCCCCAGGCGCTGCTCGGGTGCCATGTAGTCGGGCGTGCCCACTGCCAGTCCGGTGTAGGTGAGCTGAGTCTCGTCGGCTTCAGCGCGAAGCCGGGCGACACCGAAGTCCGCGACCTTGACCGCGCCCTCCTCAGAGATCAGTACATTGGCGGGCTTGATGTCGCGATGAACCACGCCCTGTCGATGCGCCACTTCGAGCGCGTCACAAATCGCGCGGGCGATCTCGATCGCCCTCGTTGGCGGGAGCGGTCCGCGTGTCAGGACCTCGGCCAGATCGCAGCCTTTGACATACTCCATGACGATGTAGAGGTGCGCATCGGTGGTCTGACCGGTCTCATGGATGGCGATGATGTTTGGGTGCTGCAGCCGCGCGAGGATGCGCGCCTCATTGCGAAAGCGTTCGGCAAACCCGTGGTCCGCCGCCGCCTCAGGGGGCAGGAGCTTGATGGCGACGAACCGGTCCAGGGCGGGCTGGCGCGCCTTGTAAACCGCGCCCATGCCGCCGCGTCCGATGATCTCGAGAATCTCGAACCCGGGAAACAGTGGCGCAATCTCATGAGGTTCCGGCGGCAGCCAGGCGCGCAGCCGCTCGCCTGTGTCCCGCCTCATCAATAGAGCCGGTCGACTGGGACATTCCTGCGGGAGACCTTCCCCACCTGCCCCCTGCGGAGTCGTGGGCGTTGTGGTTCTGGATCTGGCTCGCGATGGCACAGCACCGTCCTGTGGTGTTCGTCGACGCCGATTGGGTTCGAGCCCATCCAGTGGAATCGATACCGAAAGTCCTTGAGCAGCTTGGCACATCCCGCTCCGCGAAGGAGATCCTCCGAGCGACCTCGGTGTCGACCCGCATTCCACAATCCTCCATTCACGACTTTCCAAATTCCTTCAGCGGAAAGCTTCAGCGCTTCCTCGGGGGCCCGGCCTCCGACGTGATGGCAACACTGGGGTTTCATCCCGCCGGGACGCTTCCGGCGCCTGTGCCCACCTTGTGGGATTCCTGTTTCGACGCCGCGGCGTGCGCGGTCGCCAGACGAGCCGGCACCGCATTCCGGTCGGGCCGATTCCAGGATGCGGAACGCGAGTTGCGGGAACACCTGCCGACCACCGTCTCCCATCCCCCAGCCTATCTGCTTTTGGCATCCACATGGATGTCCATGCGCTGGGCTCTTTCGCTGTCGGGACCTGGCAGCCGGGGCGGCGGTGATATCTTCGCGTTGCAGGAGTCGATCGCCGGATTTCTTGGGAGGTTTGTCGGCTGCGTCCCGATCCAGCGCCGGCTCTGGGACGAGTTGAAACGGCTCAACCCCGCATGCTCGCTACAAAACCCGGAGCCCGTGACTCTCAACGCCCCGGTTGTTCAGCAACCGCAGGCCTTCGCCTTCGTGCAACGGGACTACAAGGGTTTCGACATTGTTGCCTGTCAGTCGAAGTTCTGGGGAATCGCGCGCAGCCTGGGCGAACTCGATCCCGGCCAACTGCCTCCGGAGCGGCTCCGGCAGTTGCGTGCGGAGGGAAAGTGCTTCGTGGAGCAGTTCACCGATGAGGTGAGGGAGCACATCGACCGGGTTGCGGCCGCCTGAGGCACTGCGTCCGGGGCCCCGGACACAGCGGGTTCGCTGTCCTACTGAATCGTTCCGGTTTAGGCCGACCGTTCGTCAATGGACTGCTTCACCTCGAACCCCAGGTCCCCCACAAACACTCTCCCGCGCTTCCGTTCCACGCTCAACGCCTCCTTGGAAAGCGTGGCAAGATCGATGTCCTCCGCCGTGCGCAGCACGCCGTAGAACCGTCCGCCGAACCCGTAGAGGCGATATCCCCGGTAGTCCTCCTCCACCAGAAGGAGTGGTCCGGCAGGAACGGCTGCCGGGGCGGAATGGGTCGTCGTGACAGGATTTCCCGGGCTGTTCAGGGACGCGAAGGCCAGATTCGACAGGGGTTGGATGCCATCGATCGCGTCGAGCAGCATCCGTCGGATCGACGGCCATTCCCCGAACTGAATCAGGAACTGCTCAAATGCTGCGAGGATCGCGCGGGCACTGGGAGTCGCCCGAAGGGGATCCCCGAGCACGCGCGTGGTCCAGTCCAGCGCAACCCAGGATGCTGCAACGCGAAGCCGGTCGGCGTCCCTGCGCCCGGGGGACTGAACCTCCGTCAGTGTCCGACGCAGCACATCCCTGGTCGCAGGGACATCCCCCGCGCTCCATTTGGCTCGGGATTCAACCAGGCCCGCCAACGCCTCATCCCCTGCAATTCTCCACGAAACTTCGCCGTCCAGGGACGCCTGCGCTGGTTCGTAGCCCAATGTTCGCATCCACTCGGCGGCGGGTCCGCCGAAAGCACGCAGCGCCTGCTCGTCGAACGTCTCCTTCCATTCCTCGACCTTCCCTTTGCGAACGACCCGGAACTTCACGCCCGTCTCCGCCTCCGCCCGCTCCATGGCGGCGCGGGTACGGTCGAGGCTGGAATTTTCAATCGCCTTCCGGATCGCGTCGACAGGACGTTCCACGCCCAGCACGGCAAGGACATCCTGGACCGACCGAACCGGATCCAGCCGGGTATCCTCGAAGCGGATCAGCCGGATCGGAACGAAACTCGAGAGCCCCATCCACATGGCGTGCCACGCGGCCCACGTTTCCGGGGGCGGGAGATCGAACATCTCCGGGAAATGATCCTGCCACCGATCCGGCCTCTGCAGGTACTCCATCCATTCGAAGTGAAGGTAGTTTCGAAGGTAGAGCGAACGGATGGCATCACGAGGGTCTCGCGCAAACAGGATCACCTGGCGCTCTGGATGACGTGCAAAATCGAGCCGGTGCTCCCACAGCACCTCGATGTCTTCCCGGAACCGGAAGGCATTTCCCTCCTGGAGCACCGGGAGGTAATATCGCATGTGTTCCACTCCCGCGGGCACGATCGCCTCCGCGTCGCTGCCGTCGCCGAGGGGACGCCAGAAGCCGTCGGGATAACGCCTGGGCTCCGCGTGGGTGGTGCGGATGCCCAGTTCCATTAGCACGCTCACCAGCCAGCTGATCCCGCAGGAGAACGGGGCGGAGATGAGGTGAAACTGCTTCATGGGGGTGCGCGCTCAATCGCCGCGGCGCCGTGCGGTCCACGCCCGCGTCTTGTACGGGACCACGACCTCCGGGAGCGGCGCGATGATGGCCTCGATGGCCTCCAGCAGACGCTCGAAGCGTTCCGGACCGGCCTGGGCCTGGATGTCGTTCACGGATCGCCATGCGCCAAGGTATCGCTCGTGGGACATCACGATCTGGTGACGCGCCTCCATGAACAGCACGTCCTCGAACAAACCCGAGTCCGTCAACTCACGGGTCCAGTCTCGGGTGTTCTTTTCATGTCCCGACGACACCCGCTTCAGCCCGGGAATCCACTCTCCCACCAGGGCGTCAATGCGCTGGTGCAGCGGGCTGGCATCGATGTCCCTGGGGTTCCACAGGACGGTCAGGTGCCCCCCGGGCTTGATCACCCGATGGAATTCGCGGAGTCCCTCCGGCTGCTTCACCCAATGGAACGACGAGGCCATGGTCAGCCAGTTGATCCCGGCGGTGGGAAGTCCCGTCGCCTCGCCCGTCCCCTTGAGCCATTGCACTCCGCAACCCTCGGTATAGGCTTGTCCCTGTTCCCTCATGGCGTCGCACGGCTCCACCGCTCTTACATCCAGCCCCTCCTGCGCAAGCATGCGTGTCCAAAGGCCGGTTCCGGCCCCGACGTCGGCGGCCTTGAAGCCCGCCTCGTGGGCGCCGACATGGCCCGTGAGGGCACGCAGGACGGTGATGGAATAGTCCGGACGGTTTTTGGCGTAGCTCTCGGCGAGTGCCGAGAAGTCGCCCTGCCGGATGGGTGTTGCAGTGGACATGATTTGATTTTCAGGATCGAACGGCAGCCCGGGCGGATCCGGCCCGGACAAGCAGTCCCTGGAGGATTTCATCGGCCAGCCGCCGGATCTCCGTAGCGGGACCGTCATTGGTGAGGACCAGATCCGGCGACCCGGGCTCCTCATAGGGCACATGGATGCCGACCACATCCCCCACCTCACCCTGTTCCGCCCGGCTGTAGAGCCCCCTGGCATCCCGCTGACGGAGCACGTCGAGGGGCACGCGGAGCAGGACTTGGAAAAAGTTCGGCTGGTGATCCCGGTTCCATTGATGGACCTCGTGAAACATGGACATGGTGGCAACGACAACCGTGACCCCTTGCAGGCTGATCATCCGCGCCAGCCGGCAGATCCGCATCGCGTTGGTCAGGCGACTGTCACGGTCGTGAGCCACCCGGGTGTCGGCGATGGCGAGTCGCACATCATCGCCATCCAGCACGACGGACGCGCATCCCGACGCACGCAGCCGCCCGGCAACCTCCCTGGCAAGGGTGCTCTTGCCGGCCCCGCTCAGCCCGGTCAGCCAGATCACGCGACATTCGGGCGAGTGCGGCCGAGGGACCGGCCCAGGCTCAGCGCCTTCGATGAAGGATGCTCTCACGCTGCCTCCTCCCATCGCCAGTCGTGACGCCAGGGGATGACCTCGGCAAGCCGTTCGCCGTAGGTGGCGAGGTCGTCATCCGAGTCCACCTCGCACCAGCGACCGTCGACGGGCACCGCCTGGATCCGGAACCCGGCGGCCAAAAGCCGGCCCAGCATCCCGGTCATGTCGAGTGCGTCCCTCTCGTGAGGGGTGAGTGTATTGAGAAAGTCCGCGATGCGTCCCCACCCATTGGGCGTGAACTTGAGCAGGCCCATGTACTGACCCTGGATCTGATCGATGGCGGACGCCCTGCCACCGATTTCGAGCAGCCGGCCGTTCCCGTCGCAACGGAAGGTCTCGGCGTCCGTGAGGGGGTCCTCGAAGCGCTCGCTCCAGAGCGTTTTCCACAGACGGTCATAGGTGAGGGACAGGTCCTCCCGGGATCTGGTCAGGGTTTGCACGACGTCGGGATGGTAGACGATGTCGGAATACGAAACGACGCACTCGCCCTCACGCAGCCAAGCGTCGGCGCAGAGCAGCGAGGACACCATGTTTGTCTGCGCCCACCTGGGATTCTCGAGAAGGGCGTAGCCCGGGCCGACCAGGGATTCAGCCCGGTATCCGCGCACGACCGCGACCTCGGTGACGCCGGCGGTGCGGAGGGCGGCGCATTGCCATTCCAGCAGAGGGCGGCCGGCGAGTTCCACCAGGCACTTGGGTTTGTGGGCGGTCAGGCTCCTCATCCGG
>VHDG01000263.1 GCA_016871475.1 Verrucomicrobiota bacterium | reverse complement strand
CGACGAAGCGAGTAATCTTTCGTGATTCATCCACCTGCATGATGCCGAGCCCGGAGGCTTCCGAGATAGGAACGGGCAAAGTGGCAATTGTGACCTCGGAGCCTGTGTCGACGTGCTGAAGCAGGATGCGGCGGAAGTCCATGCGGTACAGCTGATCGCCGCTGAGGATCAGACAGTAGTCGAAGCTGTGGTTGAGGATGTGGATGAGGTTCTTGCGGACGGCATCGGCGGTGCCCTGGTACCAGCTCGTATTCGTGAAGGACTGTTCCGCGGCCAGAATTTCAACGAAACCACCCGCGAACTGGTCAAACTTGTAGCTCTGATAGATATGGCGGTGAAGCGATGCCGAGTTGAACTGGGTGAGGACGTAGATCCTGCGGAGGTTGGAATTGATGCAATTGCTGATCGGGACATCCACCAGGCGATATTTGCCGGCCAGCGGCACGGCCGGTTTGGAACGTTCCTTGGTGAGCGGGAAGAGGCGGGTGCCCTGTCCGCCGCCCATAATGACGCAAAGAACATTCGAGGTGTTGGGGGGTACCCGTTTGAAAAAAGATGTCATATTCAGGAGGAAGTCTCGTCTTGCGAACGGTTCGGGGCCTTCTATACCGTGCGCCACAGGCCCGGCGCAAGCCGCTTCGCAGATCGATGATCGCTCTGATCCATCAAGACTTTCCCTGCTCTGCCGAAAACCAGAGCAGATGACTGTTGTCATCCAAAGCACCGCCGGGAAGTTCCCGGTCGTTATCGGCGACCTCTTGCGCTCAGGAATCACATGTGTGGAATCGTAGGATACATTGGCAAACGGGATGCCACCCCCATTCTTCTCGAGGGGTTGCGCCGTCTTGAATACCGCGGGTATGACAGCGCCGGCATCGCTCTCATCAGCGAGGGTCGGCTGCAAACCCGCAAGAAGAAGGGAAAGATCGATGAAGGTCTCGCCAAGCTTCTCCCCTCTCAACCCGCCCATGGCATGGTGGGTATCGGACACACGCGCTGGGCCACTCACGGCCCGCCGTCGGACGAGAACAGCCATCCTCACCTGGACCAAAGCGGCCGTATCGCTGTCGTCCACAACGGGGTGATTGAGAATTTTGACCGTCTCAAGGAACGGATGCTCAAGGACGGACACCGGTTTCATTCCGCGACCGACACGGAAGTGCTCGCCCACCTGATCGGCGAACACTACATGAAGGTGAAAACCCAAAAGGGCGACCTTCACCCTCTGGCCCAGGCCGTCGTCAACGCTCTCAAGGAGGTCATCGGCACGTACGGCATCGCCGTCCTGTCGGTGGATTACCCCGGCGTCATGGTGGCTGCGCGACGTGGGTCGCCTCTGCTGGTCGGGGTCGGGGAGGGGGAACACTTCGTGGCGTCCGACGCGAGTGCGGTGGTGGCTCACACCCGACAGGTGGCCTACCTCAATGACTATGATGTCGCGACGATTGAGTCCGGGCGCTTCCACGTCTTCAGCATGGGCACGGACATCGCGAGGGTGCAGATCAGCCAGCTCGAGTTCGGAGCAGAGGCGGCTGAGAAGGGGCAGTATGCGCATTACATGCTCAAGGAGATCCATGAGCAGCCCAAGACCGTGCAGAATGCCCTGCGCGGACGAATCGATTTCGACGAGGTCATGCCCAAGTTTGGCGGGTTGAACATGACGACTGCCGAATTGCGTGAGGTGGATCAGATAGTGATTCCGGCCTGTGGCACCAGCTGGCACGCGGCGCTTCTTGGGGAGTATCTGTTCGAGGAATTCGCCCATATCCCCACCGAGATCGAATACGCGAGTGAATTCCGATACCGCAACGCTCCGATCGAAAAGCATACCCTGGTGATGGTGATCACCCAGAGCGGGGAAACCGCCGACACTCTCGCTGGTTTGCGTGAATCCAAACGCCGCGGTCACAAGGTGCTCGCGATCTGCAATGTTGTCGGCAGCACAATCGCCCGGGAGGCGGACGGTGGGATTTACCTCCACGCAGGTCCGGAGATCGGAGTGGCTTCCACCAAGGCATTCACTTCACAAGTGTCAGTTCTCACCCTGTTTGCCCTGATGATGGGGAGAATACGGATGCTGTCATCCAGCCGCGGACTTCAAATACTTCGTTCCTTGGAAGCCATTCCTGGACAGATCGAGAAGATCCTCGAGCAGGATGCCGCCATCAAAAAAATCGCCCACAAGTATGCCGCCTGCGAGGACTTCTTTTTCCTGGGGCGCCAGTACAGCTTTCCGGCTGCGCTGGAGGGAGCTCTCAAGCTCAAGGAGATCTCTTACATTCATGCCGAGGGGTATCCTGCCGCGGAGATGAAGCATGGACCCATCGCGATGATTGATGAGAAGACCCCGACCGTGTTCGTGATCCCGTCCGATTCGATGTATGAAAAATCCTTCAGCAACCTGGAGGAAATCAAGGCCCGGAAGGGCCCCGTGATCGCCATCGCCTCGGAAGGCAACACTCGTATTCGGGACAAGGTGGATGATGTGATCTACGTGCCTCAGTGCCTGGAGCAGGTGTCGCCTCTGCTGACAGTGGTTCCTTTGCAACTGCTGGCCTATCATATCGCCGTGGCCCGGGGATGCGACGTGGACAAACCGCGGAATCTTGCCAAGAGCGTCACGGTGGAGTAGTTGCTCCGCGTGCCTAAGGTTTTTTCAACGCCGGCTTCCTCCGGCAACCCACACCTGCGCCCGATCGCAGAGCTGCGCGAACTCAGCGCCTCAAAGATGCGGGCGGCCTCGGTGGCTCAACCCGCCATCCACGTTTTTCTGGATGCCCTCGAGCGGGTGTACCGCGGCGAGAATGGCCTGATGCCCGAGGCGGATCTGGACCCGGTGGGCGAGCTTCCCGTTGTGGAGGAGCTTCCGGTCCCCGGTCAGGGCGGATCCCGGCTTCTGAATCAGCTGGTGGTGTTGAAGCTCAACGGAGGACTTGGAACAGGCATGGGCTTGGAGCGGGCCAAGTCCCTCATCGAAGTGAAGGAAGGCCTGACTTTCCTGGATTTCACGGCACGGCACATCCTTCACTTCCGAAAAACAGCGGAAGCTCCCCATCTGGCTTTCATGCTGATGAACAGCTTCAACACCCGCGAGGACACGCTAAAGCATCTGGCAAGATATCCGGAGCTGGCGGGTGAGGGCCCGATGGACTTCCTGCAGAGCCAGGCGCCGAAACTCGATGCGACCACCCTGGAGCCGGTGCGGTGGCCTGCGAATCCGGAGCTGGAGTGGTGTCCGCCGGGGCATGGAGATCTGTATCCTTCGATTGCAGGAAGTGGCGTGCTGGCCCGTCTGCTGGCGCGGGGCATTCGCTACCTGTTCGTCTCGAACTCCGACAATCTGGGCGCGTCAGTCGATTTGCGGATTCTCAACCATCTTTCGGAAACGAACGCTCCGTTCCTCATGGAAGTTGCGCTGCGCACGCCCACTGACCGCAAGGGTGGACATCTGGCACGCAGGCGGGCTGACGGGGCTCTCGTGTTGCGGGAGTCGGCCCAATGTCCGAAGGCGGACGAGGCGGCGTTCCAAGACGTCGACCGCCATCGATACTTCAACACAAACAATCTCTGGATCAGGCTGGACTTGTTGGACGAGGAGCTGAAGCGGCGCGGGGGCATGTTGCCGCTTCCCTTGATCCGAAATGTGAAGACGGTGGATCCCCGTGATTCGAGCTCCACGAAGGTGTTGCAGCTGGAGACGGCGATGGGTGCGGCGATCGAGTGTTTTTCGGGAGCCCGGGCGATCATCAGTCCCCGGAGCCGCTTCGCGCCCGTGAAAACGACGTCTGATCTGCTGGCCTTAAGGTCTGATGCTTATCGGGTTACCACCGACTTTCGAATCGAGCTCGCCAGCGAGAGGGCGGGGGTTCCACCGGATATCGAGCTTGATCCGGCGGTTTACAAATTCCTTGAGGGGCTGGACGCGGGATTTCCGCACGGACCGATCTCCCTCCTAAGGTGCGACCGTTTGAGAGTCGTTGGGTCGCATGTGTTTGAGCCTGGAGTTGAGGTCGTTGGCAGCCACGAGTGGAGGCATGGGGGCGGGGGGGCTGTGCGTGTTGAATCCGGGAGGTATGGAAGTTCCGGATGAGGCTGTGGGCGCGGGGTGACGAATGGGCGGGACAGAGGCTCAGGCTTTGGGATTTCCGCCAAAATAGGCCCAACTTTCCCTTGTCTCATTTCAGGACGCCGCTACGTTGTTCTCGCGGCTGCGTATGGTGTTTGGTTTTGATTCATTCGTTAACGTTTCGGCTGGTTTGCCGACTTCATGCATGGATGCTACACTGCCCTGCCGCAAGCTAGAGAACACACACATGAGTGAATTGGATCGCAATCGCGACGACGATAAGGACAAACGGAACCCGGAGTACAAAAACTCTCCTCAGAGATATCTTCTTTGGGTGGCCATCCTGGCCTGCATTCCGCTCTTGTTCATGATGAACACGCGCAACGCCATGGCCCCGGGCGAGATGTCACAGCCCGAGTTCATGAAGCTCGTGGAATCCAACCAGATCGCGAACGCCACGATTCACTATGATCCGCAGGTGTTCCTGCAGGAGGTGCGAGGCAAGCGGTACAAGACCGATGCTGAGGGGCAGCGTGTGATGGAAAATGGCAAGCCTGTCGAGGTTGCTTTTGTGGCCAAGGTCCGATTGACCGAGAAACTCGAGGAGGCGCTCATCGCGTCGGGCAAGTTTGAAGTGCGGCAGCCGAACACCTTCATGGCGCAGCTGATGTGGACGGTCTTTCCATTCCTTCTGTTGGGACTCTTCATATACTTTTTCTTCATCCGCCAGATTCGCATGGCAGGCAAGGGCGCGTTGAGCTTTGGCAAGAGCAAGGCGAGGCTGCTCACCAAGGAGAAGAACAAGGTCACTTTCAGAGACGTGGCGGGTGTTGAAGAGGCCAAGGACGAGGTCTCCGAGCTCGTCGAGTTCCTTCGTGATCCCAAGAAGTTTCAAAAGCTGGGTGGCCGCATTCCGAAGGGCGTGCTCATGGTCGGCGCTCCCGGGACGGGTAAGACCTTGCTCGCCAAAGCCATCGCCGGAGAAGCCGATGCCGCATTTTTCTCCATCAGCGGCTCCGACTTTGTTGAGATGTTCGTGGGCGTCGGGGCGAGCCGCGTTCGCGACATGTTCGAACAGGCCCGGAAGAACACTCCATGCCTGGTGTTTATCGACGAGATCGACGCGGTGGGCCGTAGCCGGGGCGTCGGCCTCGGCGGCGGCAATGATGAACGTGAGCAGACCCTGAACGCCCTGCTCGTGGAGATGGATGGCTTCGATACCACCGAGGGCATCATCATCATCGCGGCTACGAACCGGCCGGATGTGCTTGATCCAGCCTTGCTGCGACCGGGCCGGTTTGATCGGCAGGTCACCGTTTCGCTTCCTGACGTCAAAGGCCGCGAGGCCATTCTCAAGGTGCACGCCAAGAACGTGAAGCTGGAAGGTGGCGTGGATTTGTCGGTTATCGCCCGGGGTACTCCGGGCTTTTCGGGCGCTGAGCTGGCGAATCTGCTCAACGAGGCCGCCCTGCTGGCAGCACGTCAGAACAAGAAAGCTGTCGGCATGCGCGAGCTCGAGGAGGCCCGGGACAAGGTTCGATGGGGCCGGGAGCGACGTTCCCTGGCCATGACGGAGGAGGAGAAGAAGTTCACGGCGTGGCATGAGGCCGGCCATGCGCTTCTCACGGTCCTCTGTGAAAACGCCCATCCCCTTCACAAGGTCACAATCATTCCCCGAGGTCAGGCCTTGGGTGCCACGATGAACCTGCCCAAGGAGGACATCCTCAGTCACCGACGCAAGCAGCTGCTCGATCAGCTGTGCATCATCATGGGCGGGCGGATTGCCGAGGAGATTGTATCAGGGGATACCTCCAGTGGGGCGGCGATGGATATTCAGCAGGCGACCTCCATAGCGCGTGCGATGGTTTGTCAGTTCGGCATGAGCGAGCGCCTGGGGATGATCCAGTTTGGAAGTGACGACGAGGTGTTCCTGGGACGTGAACT
>VHDG01000262.1 GCA_016871475.1 Verrucomicrobiota bacterium | reverse complement strand
GAGTGCGCGTATTGAACTGAAATACGTAAGCGACGAACAACAAAGCACTTCGCAAGAGGATCAAGCAAATGGCCGCTGGCCTACTGAATCGTTCCGGCTCAGGGCACAGGACCGTTCCGCTTCCTGCTGAAATTGGAGAGGACCTGCCGGGCAAGACTCGTTGCGGGGCCGACCTGCATGAGCCAACAAGCCAGGGAATAGACGAGGGTGCCGACGAGGATGGGTACCGCGACATGCATCACCTTCAGGACGAGGGAGCCGGTACCCGTCTGAAGCATGAGACTGCGACTGATCCACCCCATGGCCGCTCCGCCGATCACAGCCGCCAAACCCAGGCGCCATGCAGCCGCGCGAATGGGACCGAAATCGAATTGGCCCATCTTTTTCTTCAACGCGAACATCAACATGGCCACGTTGAAAAAAGAGCTTAGCGAGTTGGCCAATCCCATTCCGGCCTCTTGCAAGGGCCACACGAAGATCAGGGTCAGGAAGAGGTTCAGGAAGAGGCATCCGATGCTGATTCGAGTGGGGGTCTGGGTATCGCCCAAGGCGTAGAAGGCGCGTGCCAGGATGTTCACCGTCGAGTAAGCCAGAAGACTTGGTGCCAGAAAGACCAACGCCCTCGCCACCTGCTGAGTGGCCAGTTCGTCGAAGCTCCCTCGTTGGAAAAGCAGCCGTACCATGGGTGTGGCCAGCACCAGGAGCATGGCTGTCGCCAGAAAGTTGGTGACCAACACGTAACCCCAACCTTCGGTGAGGGTGGACCGGAAGCTCTTGTAGTCCTTGTCCGCCGCAAATGCCGAGAGGGTTGGGAGCAGATAGACCGCCATCGAGACGCCGAACAGACCCTGCGGCAGCTCCATGAGACGAACGGCGTAGTTGAAGGATGACACAATGTGATCAGCGGCCCAGAACCCAACAGCGTTGCTGACCATGATATTGATTTGGAACGCGGCCACCCCCAGAACTCCTGGAGCCATCTGCATGGCCACCTGCTTGACCGATGGATGGGTGAGAGGGTTGACCCACTTCAATCGATACCCGTCCCTCCAAAGCCAGGGGAGCTGGTACAAGGCCTGCGCCGTACCCGCAACCACCACTCCGATGGCTAACCCAAAAACCTGCTGGGTCAGATCCTCGCCCATCCGGGGCGCGATAAGAAACACGGACGCGATGAGCACCAGGTTTAGCAGGCACGATCCGAGAGCCGGGGCGAAGAAGTAGCCCCGCGAGTTCAGCATCCCCATGCAGACGGCCGCGAAACAAACCAGCACCAGGTAGGGCGCCATCATCCGGGTCAGATCAAGCATCAGGGCGGTGTCGGACTTCAGCCAACCCGACTTCAGCAGGAGGGTTGCAAGAAGCATCATCAAGATCGTGATGACTCCAGTGGTGAGCAGAATACTGGATACGACAGCGTTACCGGCGGCCCACATCTCCTGGGTGCCTTCTTGTTTCTCCTTCTGCTTGAAGTGGGGGACAAAGGCGGCGGTGAGGACCCCTTCTCCCAGAAGCCGGCGAAAGAGATTCGGCAGGGTGTAGGCAAACGTGAAGGCGCTTGCGACGAGCCCGTTGCCCATGAAATTCGCGTACGCCACCTCGCGAGCCATGCCGAGGATGCGGCTTAGGAGCGTCGCCAATGCGACGCCTCCGGATGCTTTAAGCATTTTTGACATGAGACCAGAACTCAGGGAGCAGGAGTCAGCCAGTGCTTCAACGCATTCCCGACACCTTCCGCGAGTCGCTGCCGATAAGACGGATCGGCGATCTTTCTGGCTTCATCTGGATGTGATAAATATCCGCCTTCCACGAGGACCGCGGGCCGGTCCTGGCCGCGAAGGACTCCCATGAATCGCGCCCGCTGGACCCCCCGATCGACCGACCCGGCTGCCGTCAGGACCGCCCGCTGAATCTCCCAGGCAAGAAGCAGGTTTGCCTCATCGTGACGATTGTTGGGGAAACGCAGGGAAGGAATGTCCTCAGAATCCCGAACAACGGTGGACATCATTCCCGGAGGAGTCAGAGCGTAAGTCTCAAGCCCCTGTCGCCCGGCTTTGGGGGGGGCGGAGTTGAAGTGGAGGCTCACGAACAGATCGGCCTGGACGGCTTCCGCATAATAAACCCGCTCGGCGAGGCTGAGGTCGGTGTCGTTGGTCCTCGTGAGCCCCACGCGCCAGCCCTGCTGCTCGAGAATCGATTTCAAACGCAACGCCCAGTCCAAAGTGAGATTCTTCTCGTAACCTCTGCCGTCCGCGCTGCTCGCGCCAACATCGCGTCCTCCATGACCTGGATCTATCACCACAATACGCGACCCTTTCAGGGTGATGACGTTGCTCCCCCAGATCAAGGGGTGCACTGTTCGTTGGAGGTCGCTCAGGCTCATCCAGAGCTCCCCGCCCTGAATCTGAGGAACCTGGCTGAGCGCGACATGAACCCCGAGCAGATTGGCGCGCGTGGACCCGACCTGGCAACGAGTACGTCCACGCCCCGAAACCAGTTCATACACCGGATCCGTGCCTTGGGAGAGCGGTCGCAACGTTCCACCTCCAAACCATTCGATGAAGTCCTTCACTGGAGCCATTGATCGGCGCAGACGCTGCGTTGGCCAGGCGAAGACCGAGGGGTCGAGGCTGGCGAAGTTGAGTGCCGGGGCAACAGGCGTGTTGGCGGAGGCGGCTGTCCCGCCGACATCGGTCACAAAGGGTCCTGTGGAGTTGGAGGCCGATTGAAGATACGACGAAGCCAGGGCTCCGCCCCGGGTGATGGGAGCGGGAGGTGCGACCTTGACCCAGGGCGAAATCAAGTTCGTCTGATTGGGGCGTACAGCCGGGTCATCGCCCCGGGTCTCAGCCTGTGAGATCAGGAGTCCGATGATCCAAAGAAAACGCATGACGAGGCCGGACACGCGCGCAGATCTTGCGAACTCGACCTCACGAGCTCAAGCCCCGAAAACCGCTCTGCCGACTTTTCGTCATCTTTCGCTTCAGGCGGCACTTGTCGCTCCCTGCATTGGAGAGTTGTGGGTTATGGGTGCGACATCGAAGTAACTCATCCGCATGTGCCTGAAGAGGAACGAGGTCACAACCCGGTTTGTTCTCCCTGCATCCGGACGGAGTGATGTGGCGGTTTCCTTTCTCGAACAGACGTCTGCCGGCGCTTCAGCGCGTCTTTTCAGCCCTTTGGCAAAGTGTGCCGTCCCCAATCTCTCCCCTTCGAGATCCCTGATTCTAGGGATAAACAGCTGAGATGGAGCCTTGGTAGTGACTCAAGCGCGTTCCCGGAAATGGCGAAACTGACCCGCCATCCAAGAAGGCTCACTGGGCGGTGCCTTGCCAACAGTCGAGCGATCCATCAGGTTGTGTTCAAAGACGGGACAACGACCCGCATGACGACGACCAAGAGTTACGATTATCTCAATCGTCTTCTGTCGATCTCCTCGATGACAGGGAGCATGAACGTGTCGTCGCATGCCTACACCTACAATGACGCCAACCAACGAACGCGAGCGCAACTGGGAGATGGATCCTATTGGATCTATGATGGATGGAGGCAACTGGCCCAGCTCAACGCGACGAACAATCTCCTGGTCCGCGGGTTCACTTGGGGTTTGGATCTGGGCGGGAGTTTGGAGAAGGCAGGGGGCATTGGTGGGCTCCTGATGTTCACCGATTCGGGCACATCGACGACGCATTTTTACGCCTACGATGGCAACGGGAACGTGATGGCGTTGGTGAAAGCGACGGATGGAACCAAGATCGCTGATTACGAGTATGGCCCATTCGGAGAAGTGATTCGGATCTTGGGCTCGGCTGCAAGAGCCAACCCGTTCCAGTTTTCAACCAAGTGCCAGGATGAGGAGACGGAGTTGTTTTACTACGGGTATCGGTTTTACAACGCGGCGATTGGGAGACGGCCAAACAGAGACCCGTTGGGCGAACCCGGCTTCGAAACATTGCGCCGACGAGCGTCGGATGGAATCGGTGGCGAACCGAATCTTTACGCTTTTGTGGGAAACATTCCAATTTCCCAGACTGATTCACTCGGGCTAACAGTCTGGAAATGCACCCGAGATACGGGGTGGTTCTGGGATCTCAGCGCGCAACACGCGTATCTGTGGAACGACAAAGATAACACTTCTTGCGGCAGAGATGGAGGGATACAAGGGTATGGAGCCTCTAGTCGGCTGGATAAAAGCCCCAGCTCTGATGAATGCGTCATGATTCCCAACAGTGACGGCAAAGTGGACGCGGTGATGAATTGCTGTAGGACACCGAGGTGGAAGCTATTTGGAACTGGGGACTGTCACGAATGGGTGAATATCTGCCTGAAACAAATGGCCTGGAAGACCCACACATCTACTGTCGATACAGGGGGGTAATTGACGACATTGAAGAATGGTGCGCCACTTATCCGGGAAGTGTGCATTACTGGTTATTGGGACGCGGAGGCTATTAATGAAAAGATCAGGATGGTTGGTGTCGGTGGTTCTTCTTGTTGGAGCGGTGTGGCTGATCGCGCCTCTGGAAAAGCGAGCAGCAAGATCCTTTCCTACGATACCGCTGGTCTATGGCCAAACAGACGTGACCAGATATCTCCGGAAAAGAGGAATCGAGGTTGAAGTCGTCAAGGATGTCAGGCGCGACGCGTCTGGTGCGGCATTATACATTAGCCTTTTTGACAACCCATCCGATAGCTTCTCACTAATCAAAATCGCTACGAACGGGTTGACTCGAATGATGGCACCGGGACACAGAGCTTTTCTTGGTTCCAATGACGTTTTTGTCGCTTGGTATGGCGAAACCGGAAGAGTCGTTCATTTTCAAAACGGCCAGATTCTCGAATTGCCTAGGTTTGCGCTCTTCGACGTTGATCCTGGAGGGACGTATTTCGTCATTGGCGACAAACCCGGGCGGTTGGGCCGTGTGCAGTTCCCTCAGAAAAAGGTCATGATCGCAAATGATGTGATGCTTGACAGCGTTTTTGTGAGCCAAGACAGAATCTATGTCACTGGCATCAGCTACGTGCACAGTTCCTCTGGACGTACCAAGTCGCTTGCGACTTGTCTGATTTTGAAGGACGAAGGCGACGATTTCAGAATCCTGGAACGGTTGGATGTTCTGCATCAGCTGAAAACGCCGGTTTGAGGATTGAGCTAACGCACTGATGCCCATAGAAAGGCACAGTGTTATGAGTCAAAATGATCGACGGCATTTCAGTGGCGAAGAGAAGGTGAAAATCCTCCGGTTACATTTGTTGGAAGGCAAGGCGGTGTCGGATGTATGCGAGCAGTTTAAAATCAATCCGAGCTTGTTCTACCAATGGCAGAGGAACTTCTTTGAGAATGGGGCGCGAGCCTTCGAGGGTTCTGGTCCTGCCCGCAGCGAAAGCAAGTTGGAGAAGCAGGTTGAGGCCCTGGAGAGTAAACTCCAGCGCAAGAATGAGGTGCTCTCCGAACTGATGGAGGAGCACATCCGCTTAAAAAAAGATCTTGGGGAGCTCTGAACGCGGTATGGATCGCTCACGACATCCGGGACGAGTTGATCGACTTCGTGCGTCATTGGGCGGAGCGGACAGAGATCTGCTACGAACAATTGCTGAGGTGGATTCAACTCTCGTCGCGCAAATTCCGGGATTGGCGGACTCGGTATGGCAAGGCCAACGAGCACAATCACCTGGTGCCGCGCGATCGCAAGCTGGAGGCCGCACGCGAAGCGCGTCGGCAGCGCCGCGCCAACCCGGAGTTCTCATTGTGAACAACCCGGCCTTGGGAATCGGCCGTCGCCGAGTCAAACTTCATAGCGTTCACCCGGAGGATAGGGCTCTGCTGGGAAGCAACCCGAGCGCCGCGGTGGACTCGAATACCGCAGGCTTGGGTCGTAAATAAAGGGACAGGTCATTAGCTAGATAGCAGTTCACTCCCCTTGTGGAGGTTGGGTTGTATGTGGGCATGAGACAGGCGCGACTGAAGGCACCGGAGCATTTTCCCAAGGGTTATTACCACTGCATCTCGCGAGTG
>VHDG01000261.1 GCA_016871475.1 Verrucomicrobiota bacterium | reverse complement strand
AGCACGGCATACAGGTGACGGCCCTGTTCGAGAACGGCCTGGAACGCGATGTCACACAGCAAGCCCGGCTTCAGGTAACCTCCGGTCATGTCGTCGCCTTGCAGCCCTACGGGCAACTCAGGCCTCTGGGTCCTGGCACCTGCGTGCTTTCTGCGAGATACGAGGGATACCACGCCGAGCTATCCATCACCGTGAACCCGGTTTCGTCCGTTGAGCGACCTTTGACTTTTGTCAGCGATGTCCTTCCAGCGCTGAGCCGGGCGGGGTGCAGCGCCGGGTCCTGCCATGCCAAGCCGGAAGGCCAGAATGGCTTCCGCCTTTCCGTCTTCGCTTACGACCCGAAGGCAGATCACCATGAGATCGCAAAGGAAGGCTTCGCCCGGCGGGTCTTCCCGTCTGCGCCCGACGAGAGCCTGATCATTCAAAAGCCCATGGGCCTGGTTCCTCACGAAGGGGGTAAACGCTTCGAACCAGGGTCCGACATGCACCAACTCCTGTCGCAATGGATCGCAGAGGGAATGACCTACTCCGTCTCGAACGAACCCGCACTCAAGAACATCAGGGTCTTCCCCTCTGCACGGAACTACTCAAGAAGCTCATCTCAGCAACTTCTCGTTCAAGCGTCGTATTCCGATGGCAGCGTCCGGGATGTGACATCACTCGCCGCCTTTTCTTCGAACGACAAAGAGATCGCACAAGTCAGCGAGGAAGGCCTCATCCGGTTGGGGCTTATCAGCGGCCAGGGAGTTGTCGTCGCGCGGTACATGGGACAGGTGGCGGCCTCCCACGTCCTGATCCCTTCTGAACGCCAGCTGCCTGATTCCCTTTATGTAGGACTTCCGGTGCGCAACTTCATCGACGAGCTGGCAATCGCGCAGTTCCGACGGGTTGGTTTGCTTCCCTCGGAGCTCTGCTCGGATTCGGAGTTCATAAGACGCGCCAAACTCGATGTGATTGGGATGGTGCCGACGGCCAGTGAAGCGCGTGACTTTCTAAGGGACACAAACTCTGACAAACGCGATCGAATCATCGATCAATTCCTGGAAGACCCGGCCTATGCAGACTTCTGGGCGAACAAGTGGGCAGACTTGCTTCGGCCCAACCCGGATCGTGTAGGGGTAAAGAGTGTATTTACTCTCGACCAGTGGCTTCGTGACAGCTTCCGCGCCAACAAGTCCTACGATGTGTTTGTGAAGGAGGTGTTGCTGGGGGAAGGAAGCAACCATCGGAATGGGCCTGCGGTGATCTACCGGGACCGGCGGGAGCCCGCGGATCTCACCACCATGTTCAGTCAGCTGTTCCTGGGCACTCGTCTGGAATGCGCACGCTGCCACCACCACCCGAACGAAAAATGGGGACAGGAAGACTTTTATCAGTTCGCCGCGTTCTTTGGTCCCGTGAAGCAAAAGGGCGCGGGGCTTTCCCCGCCCATCTCGGCTGGAGTGGAGACCTTTTTCTTTGGCCCGGGAGGCAGCGTAAAACACCCCGTGACCGGAGAGGTGATGGCTCCCAAACCGCCTGATGGCCCGGCAGTCAGTCTCCCGGAGAACCGGGATCCGCGGGAAGGATTGATCGACTGGTTGACTCAGCCATCGAACCCCTTCTTCGCGCATGCAGCCGTCAACCGGGTCTGGGCCGCGTTCTTCGGTCGCGGGCTGGTGGATCCGGTGGATGATTTCAGAATTTCCAACCCTTGTTCGAATCCTGAGCTGCTGGACGCCCTGGCCCGGGATTTTCGACAAAACAACTACGACCTGAAGAAGCTGATGCGAACGATCATGCAGTCCAAGCTGTATCAACTCAGCTCCAAGCCCAACGAATACAACAAGGCGGACACACGAAATTTCAGCCGAGCGTATCGACGCAGGCTGCCAGCTGAAACTCTGATGGATGCTGTCAGCGACATCACGGGAGTGTCGGACACATTTGCAGCCATGCCTGCCTCGTCGAGAGCCGTGCAGGCATGGAGCTACAAGATCGACAGTCACTTCATGGACGCTTTTGGGAGGCCGAACTCGAGCAGCGATTGCCCCTGTGAGCGGGACACGCAGCTGAGCGTGGTGCAGAGCCTGCATCTGATGAACTCCAAAGCTCTTCAGAGCAAGCTCAGCAACCCCAAGGGAACCGTTGCCCTCCTGGTCTCCAGCGGACGACCGGCGGGAGACCTGGTGGAGGAGCTTTACCTGGCAGCCTTGTCGCGCCCACCCACTGATGAGGAGAAACGCAGGGCTTTGGGAGCCTATAGCTCGACCGGAGCAACCCCAAAAACGGCTACAGAGGACATCCTCTGGGCGTTGTTGAACTCAGCCGAGTTTGTATTCAACCACTGAGCGGACCATCCCGGGGGCCTGGCGGGAGCCCCGCCACACCACTCCTGGTTCACTTCGCCGAAAACTTGTGAATCGTCGTGGATCGGTAGCTCTCGCCGGCCTTCAGCACAGTGGATGGGAACTGCGGCTTGTTGGGTGAATCCGGGTAGTGCTGAGTTTCGAGGCAGAACCCACCGTTCTTTCCATATGCCCTGCCGGATTTCCCAGTCAAACTGCCGTCCAGGAAATTTCCAGTGTAGAGTTGAACCCCGGGTTCAGTCGTGAAGATCTGCATCCAACGTCCCGATCCAGGCTCCTGAACATCAGCAGCCAGGGTCAACTCGTCAGCACGGATCTGGTTGATGACGTAGTTATGGTCATAACCTCCAGGTGAGCCCTTGATCTCATTCCAGCGGGCACCGATGGGCAGCGGAGATGTGAAGTCCAGGACCGTCCCTCGCACCGATGCGACATCCCCGGTGGGAATCAGCGTGTCGTCGGGTGGGGTAAAGCGATCTGCATTGAGCTTCAGCACGTGCTTCAAAACATCACCCTCTCCTTCGCCCGCGAGGTTGAAGTACGAGTGATTCGTCAGGTTGATGACCGTGTCCTTGTCCGTGGTCGCCACATAATCAATGCGCAATTCGTCCGCATGGGTGAGCGTGTAGGTGACGGTCATTTCGAGGTTGCCTGGGTATCCTTCCTCCCCGTCTGGGCTGGTGTAGCTGAATGCGATGGCTGCCCCGTTGGGGGAGCTGACATCGCGTGCGGACCAGACGCGTTTGTCGAGCCCTTTGATGCCGCCGTGCAGGGAGTTGGGTCCGTTGTTCACAGCGAGCTTGTAGGTCACGCCGTTGAGCGTGAACCGGCCCTTGGCGATCCGGTTCGCGTAACGTCCGGTGGTGCTGCCGAAGAAGGGATGTCCCTTCAGATAAGGCTCCGGCTTGTTGAAACCCAACACGATGTCAGCCAGTCGCCCGCCGCGGTCCGGGACATGAAGTTCAGTCAGCGTGGCGCCATAGGTCATGACCTTCGCGCGGAGGCCGTTCCGGTTGACGAGGGTGTAGATCTCAATGGGCTGCCCCTCAGGCGTGGAGCCGAAATCGGCTTTCTCGATCATAGGTGTCGTGTTGGCGTTGAACTGATGCTCGTGTTGCCACCGACCCTGATAGGTGGAACATCCGGTTAAGAAGAAAAGCCCGACCAAGGGCAGGACCTGCAGGGTTGGAAGAAAGCTGTTGAGTTTCATGTCAATGAATTGCGCTCCCTTTCGTGGAAAACCCCGGGATTCCATGAAATCCCAAAGCCATATCCAGCATGGGAAGCGCGGGCTGCTTATTGGCAGCGTTTGCGATGAGTGTCAATTTGAGAAACCCGGCATCTGAAAGTTCCGTCGCATGGCCTCCCGGGCTCAGCCCATGCACGCGATCATGTTGTCGCCGAACTGCGAGCACTTCACCTCGGTTGCGCCTTCCATCAGGCGAGCGAAGTCATAGGTGACGCGCTTGCTGGAAACCGCGCCGTTCAGCCCTTTGATGATCAGGTCCGCCGCCTCCACCCACCCCATGTAGCGCAACATCATCTCGCCGCTCAACACCACGGACCCCGGATTCACAACATCCTTGCCCGCGTATTTCGGAGCGGTCCCATGTGTGGCCTCGAAAATGGCATGCCCGGTCACGTAGTTGATGTTCCCCCCGGGCGCGATCCCAATCCCGCCCACCTGGGCAGCCAGCGCGTCACTCAGGTAGTCGCCGTTCAGGTTCAAGGTTGCGATGACATCGAAGTCGTCCGGCCGGGTGAGCACCTGTTGGAGAGCAATGTCAGCGATCGCATCCTTGATCAGGATGCGGCCGGATTTGAGAGCCGCCTTTTGTTCATCGTTGGCAGCCGCCTCTCCCTTTTCCTTCTTGGTCCGGTCGTACTGGGCCCAGGTATAAACACGGTCACCGAAGATCCGCTCCGCCGCCCCATAAGCCCAGTCGCGAAACGCCCCCTCGGTAAACTTCATGATGTTCCCCTTATGCACGATGGTGACGCTCTTGCGCTTTGACCTCAGAGCATACTCCACCGCAGCCTTCATCAGGCGGATCGTGCCGATGGAGCTGACGGGCTTGATCCCGATGCCGACTTCCACCGGGGGAGCACCATGCCCGCTGGACGCTTTGCTCATGTATTCGGCAATCCTCTCAGGGGTGCCGAAACGGATCTTGGAAAAGTCCTTGGGAAACTCTTTGGCAAGAAACTCGAGCACACGAGCCGCCTCCGGGGACCCACCCTTGTATTCGATGCCGGCATAGATGTCCTCGGTGTTCTCGCGAAAGATGACCATGTCCACCTTCTCCGGGTGCTTCACCGGACTGGGCACACCCTGAAAATACTGGACAGGGCGGAGGCAGACATAGAGATCCAGCATCTGTCGCAAAGCCACGTTCAATGACCGAATCCCGCCTCCGACGGGTGTCGTCAGGGGGCCCTTGATGCCAACGAGGTATTCTTTGAAAGCTTCGACGGTGTCATCAGGCAGCCAGTTGTTAAAGCGCTTGAAACTTTCCTCCCCCGCGAAGACTTCGAACCAGGAGATCTTCCGCTTTCCTCCATAAGCCTTCTGAACCGCAGCATCCATGACGCGGACGCTGGAAGCCCAGATGTCAGGACCCGTGCCGTCGCCTCGTATGAAAGGGATCACGGGTTGATCCGGAACGGTGAGGACGCCTTGTGAGATGGAGATCCTGGCGCCGGCAGGTGGAGTGACAGTCGTATAGGCCATGAAAAATGAATGCGTTAAAGCCCCGGACGATTCGAAAAACCAAGGGCAATGTCTAGTCCGGATTTCTCCCTGCATCATGGGATGGCGCATCTCACCCTTTGCGGCTCGAGTCCGGCTCCCGTCCCCCCCTCTCCCCTTCTCTTCTCGCGGATTACGATTACGATTGCGAGGGGAGGGAGGGAGGAAGGACGGACTCGAATTGAAAAAGTGGGATGCCGCGCGTCAAGCGTAGGCTGCCTTTGCGCTTGCTCTTGGGGATGTGACCCGGTTTTCTTTGCGGCCACAACAACTTGAATTTATGAAACCGCTTCGCATTGGACTTATCGGCTATGGCTTCATGGGGCGTGCCCACTCAAACGCCTTCCGCAAGGTCGGCAACTTCTTCGACCTGAAGCACCAACCCGTCCTCAAGGCAGTCTGCGCACGCGACCCGGGCAAGGCCGCTGCATTCGCATCCAATTGGGGCTACGAAAGCGTCGAAACCGACTGGCGCCGATTGATCGAACGCGACGACATCGACCTCATCGACATCGCAAGCCCCAACAACACCCACGCGGAAATCGCCATCGCAGCCGCCAAGGCGGGCAAGATGATCCTTTGTGAAAAGCCTCTGGCGATGAATGGCCCCCAGGGACAAAAGATGGTTCAGGCAGTCGCCAAAGCAGGGGTGCCGAACATGGTTTGGTACAACTACCGCCGCATCCCCGCGGTCACCCTGGCGAAGGAACTGATCGATCAGGGGCGGTTGGGACGAATTTTCCACTACCGCGCCAAGTTCCTGCAGGATTGGACCATCAGCCCTGAGCTGCCTCAGGGAGGAGCGGGGCTCTGGCGATTGGACGTGAAGGTCGCAGGCAGTGGGGTCACGGGTGATCTGCTCGCTCATTGCATCGATACAGCCCTGTGGCTGAACGGCGGGATTTCAAGCGTCACCGCGATGACGGAGACTTTCGT
>VHDG01000260.1 GCA_016871475.1 Verrucomicrobiota bacterium | reverse complement strand
TTCACCAGTGTTTGCAGGGGGTTGAGAGTGGTCGGAGCGACAGGATTTGAACCTGCGACGTCTTGCTCCCAAAGCAAGTGCTCTAGCCAGGCTGAGCTACGCTCCGTCACATCCGTCTTTGTGGACAGTCCTGGTAAAGTAAGCGGCAAGGTCAGTGATCGCAAGCCCTATTCCCAGGGAAAATCGGGGGACTTCACAGTCGCGCCACCAGAAGCTCCCGCTGGAAGATCATCTCCTTGGGCAAGAAGGAATAGATCCGCATAAACAGCTCATCCTGGGAGATGACCTCCCGGCGCCATTCCTCAATATTGATGTTCTGAACACGCTCGAGCTCTGCAGGCCCAAATCCGGTCATCCCCTCCAGATCGAAATCCTGCGGCCGGGGCGACCATCCCAACGGCGTCTCATTGGCCCCCACCCTTCCGTGGCACCGATCGATGATCCAACGCAGGACACGCATGTTCTCTCCAAAGCCCGGCCACAGATACTCCCCTTCTGCGCCTTTGCGAAACCAGTTCACCTGAAAGATCCGTGGCGGGAACTTCATGCGCTTCCTGAGATTCAACCAATGCCTGAAATACCCGCCCATGTTGTAGCCACAGAAGGGCAGCATCGCCATCGGGTCTCGACGGACCTGACCCACTGCTCCCGTGGCCGCTGCTGTCGTCTCCGATCCCATCGTGGCTCCCAAATACACCCCATGCACCCAGTTGAACGCCTCGCATACCAGCGGGAGTGTCGTGGCACGGCGCCCACCAAAAATAAGGGCACTGATGGGCACGCCGCTGGCACATTCTACTTCGGAGGCCAACATCGGATTGTTCCGCATCGGTGCGGTAAAACGGCTGTTGGGATGGGCCGCTTTTTCCTTCGACGCAGGTGTCCAACGTTCTCCCTTCCAGTCCAGGCATTCCGCAGGCGGCGGACCATCCATGCCCTCCCACCAAACATCTCCATCCGCTGTCAGCGCTGTGTTCGTGAAGATCGTGTCGCGGGCAATTGTGGCCATGGCATTCGGATTCGATTTTCCGTTGGTGCCGGGTGCCACTCCGAAATAGCCGTTCTCAGGGTTGATGGCATAGAGACGTCCATCGGGACCTGGCTGCATCCATGCGATGTCATCACCCACCGTCCAGATTTTCCAGCCTTTGAATCGGTCGGGAGGGATCATCATGGCGAAGTTCGTTTTTCCGCATGCACTGGGAAACGCCGCCGCTACAAAGGTGCGTTCACCTTCGGGAGATTCGACTCCCAGGATCAACATGTGCTCCGCCAGCCATCCTTCCTTCCGTCCCAGCCAGGACGCGATCCGCAGCGCCAGACACTTCTTCCCCAGCAGCACATTTCCTCCGTAGCCGGAACCGACCGAAATGATGGTGTTGTCTTGTGGGAAGTGACAGATGTAGCGACGCGCTGGATCCACATCGAGGAGGCAGTGAAGTCCTCGGTTAAAATCAGATCGATCACCCAGTTCCTCCCATGCGATTGCTCCCATCCGCGTCATGATGCGCATGTTCAGAACCACATAGAGGGAGTCGGTCAACTCGACTCCTACGCGGGACAGTGGGGATCCCGGAGGTCCCATGAGGTAGGGAATGACGTATAAAGTCCGGCCTTTCATGCCTCCCCGGGCCAGGTTCTTGAGAATGCGGTAGGCGGAGGCAGGGGCCATCCAGTTGTTCGTCGGGCCCGCTTCCTCCTCGGTTTCCGTGCAGATATAGGTGCATTGCTCAACCCGTGCCACGTCGTTTGGGTTGGATCGATGGTGAAAACATCCGGGCCACCTGGAAGGGTTCAGGGGAGTCAGCAAACCTTTTTCAACAGCCAGCCGCTCGAGGGTCTTTTTTTCTTCCTCAGACCCATCGCACCAGAACACCTGGTCAGGCTGGCACAACTCAACCATCTCCTTGACCCAGCTCGTGACTGTGGAGTTTTCCGGCATCCGTGTTCCCAGATCTTGCATGAATCGCCTTTTGGTAGAACTGAAACTCTTTCGGAACCCTGACCGGGGGAAGATGCCGCTGGCACAGTTTGGGCGCAAGCGCACGACCGGGGTTTTGTTCAACCATCCCAATTATCGGCCAACCTTTGACTACCGACAGTCGATAAAAGTCGTGGCTGCCCGCCTCCGGAACTCCGGTGCGTACATGCACTGAATCTCCGCTGCAAAGGCCTGATATCGCCCCCGCAGCTGAACCCGCATCGAGTGTTCAACCACATGCCGGCCTTTTGGCAGCCGTTCAAAGTAGAAGTGCGACGCCGTGTCGCGGGTGGAAACGTAATACCCCAACCCTCCAGACCACCGATAACCCGAGAGTACCGTGGTCGGTTCGGTGCCGCTGGGTCTCGGGTCCCTCAAATGCACGAACTCCATGTCTTCATTCACACTTATCTCGATCCGACTGATGATCTCGTCTCCAGGTGCCACCGGACCCTGCAGCGGCAACAGCGATGCCGCCCCATTCTGGATTCTCCGCACGAAGAAGCGCCTCTGGAGCCCGAGTCCGCCACCCCCTGCGGCCTCCACCTTCTCGGCATCCGTTGTGTAAACCCAATGCAGTGCACCCCATGCCGGACCCTCGTCGAGTTTGGATATTTTAATTCGTCCCATGTCCGGCGTGATTTCGCCGGATTCGTAGCCTCGCGTCAGTTGCCCTGGCAGCTCCTGGTTGCTGGAGTTCCATACAACAGGCTTCCCTCCCAGCTCCACTGAGGCCGGTTTCGACGTCGACAGCCAGCTGGTACCGGAGCGGATCAGAACATGCACCGCATCGGCTGTGGCCTTGGTGGTTTCCCAGGATTGCACCTGCTTCTGTCGCAGCAGCCAGAGCTTGCAGCTTTCCACGGAATTCCGATCGCCTTCAATCTGCTCGAAGGCCTCTATCATGAGGGCCTGGGTCTCGATCGGAGCCTCTTCCCACACTCCCCGCCGCTCGGCATCCCGCCAATACATTCCTTCGTCATCGGAACTCACGGATCGCTCTCGCAGGGATTTCAGGATTGCCCTGGCTGATGCCTGACGTCCCCAGCGATGCAGGGCCAGGGCCAGTTGGGCTTGTGACTGGCGATGTCTCAGGTCTGTCCACCGTCTATCTGCCTGTCCCAACCATTCCTGCACGATTTGCTGCGTCTCTGTCGGCAAGGGTAGCTCGCGCAAGAAGAAGCTTCGTCCATACAGGTATTGGGCTGCGATACTGTTCAGGACTGGGAGTTGTCCGTTTGTCCGGCCCTGGAGGCGGCGTGACTCAGCTACGATCCAGCGGTCCAGGGCCTGCCAGGCGCGCTGGACAGATTCCATGGGGACGGACACTCCTGCGGCTTTCAGTTTTCCGAATCCCGCCGCAATGCAGAGCGTGATTTGTGGGTTGGCGGGGCCACCTGAAAACCAAGGCCATAGTCCATCTGCGGTTCGAAGTTTTTCCAGCTTCTCCAGGGCTTGCTTCATCTCTCCTGAGAGACTTCCGTCATCGAAGAGCTTCGAGAGCTGCATTCGTCTGTTCGCTTCAGACAATCCCATGGCCAGCCAGGGTGTGTCCTGAGGCAGGGACGTCATGAACGTCTTGTTGGAATGCGCAAGCAGCGGGCTCGCGCCGCCACCTGCTTGTCGGATCGCACGGAAGGCTTCAGCCACACCCGGCTCCGTTTTTAGAAGATGAAGCGCCAGGCTGTTTGCGTAGTAGCGATGGAAGATCTGCTCGGCGCATTCGTGCGGGAACTCCATCAAGTAGGGCAGGGAGAGCACAGCCTGCCAGGCGGGCTGACTTGTGAGCTCGAGCTGCAGGCTTGCGTGCTCAATTCTCGCGTCGCTCTTTGATGCCAGGAGGTTCGTCAACACACTCTCGCGGGTACCGGCTTTCGGAAGGAGCACTGCAAGGGACTCTGATGTCAGAACTCTCCTGGGCAGGACTGGAATTGTCCCTTCCTCTGCATCGAACGAATTGCCTGCCGTTGCCTCCGTTCTGAACGTGAGCGTGTCTACACCCGTCGGTGCTCGAATTCCCCAAGTGGCCGTCCGGCTTTCTCGGGCGGGAATCTCCATGCTTTGTTCGGAGGGAAATCGCCCTGTGATGATTTGTGTCAGGGGCTTTCCTCCAGCGTCGTGCCAGTGGAGACGGATGGTGGACGTCATCGTCGCATCCGTGGTGTTGATCACGCGGGTTGTGAATTCGAGCTCATCCTGTTCGCGCAGAAACCTGGGTGGATTGGGTTGCACCATCAGATCTTTTGAGGTTGCCACCCGGGCTTCGATAAAGCCCGTCGCGGCTGACTTGTCATGGGCAACAATCATCAGACGCCACTCTGTCAGTGTGTCGGGAACGGTGAACGGGATCTGGATCTTTCCCTCCGCGTCTGGCTCCAACGCTGGCAGAAAGAACGCCGTCTCCTGGAATACGCGTCGGGTTAGTTTCGGTGGTGTCTCTGTCCCCTTGCCAGAGGCAGTTGTCAGGAGCCCGGCGGGTGCGGCGGCGTCAGCTGCCACGGCATTCGCTGTTTTGGGTGATGCCAATCCAGACTCCATTGCCATGGGTGCTGAGCTCAATGCCGCTCGGCCCGGCAAAACGGTTCTGAATTGCTGAAGCCTTCCTCCTCGGTTGTGGAGTCCCCCGAGATCATCCGCCCATTCGCGTGGCCCCGGCGGTGGCAGCGATTCGGGCGCGGGCGGCCATTGTCCCATCACCGGGTGAAGACCGATCGGTTGATTGCCTGGGATCACGAAATCCCAAAAGCCTCTGCCTCCCACAATTCGCAAAGAGTTTGGCCACGAGTGCGTCCGGAAGGCATCCAACGAAGCGTCGTAAAGCACGGCAACCGCTTCCATCCGCTTCTCGGCACCCTCCGGCCTGTGAATTTTCACGGTCCAGTTCTCACGGTTCCCGGGGCGCAGTTGTTTGGGCAGGTCGACGAGCTGGAGTTCGAGCGGTGGATGAGGTTCTGCTACTTCCAACAGCCGGGATTCCACAAAACTTCGGTTATCCCTGACCTGGGTGACCCGGAGCGTGAGTGAACCTTTCATCGCTTCCGTGATGGGTCTGCGGATGACGGCCTGCGAGATTCCCCTCTCGGTCCACTGAGCGGATACGGTCCTGCCTTCGTGCATCCACTCGACCAACGCACGAACCGGCTTGTAGCCCGAGCCCCAGAACCCTTCAAGAACCTCTCCTGGTCGATAACTCTGTTTGGGAACATTCAGGATCATGGAGATCGGAAGATCAAATTGGGGTGCGGTCTCGTCGATCACCAGGGTTTCAACTGAATGTTCCACGGTTCGGCCGAAGCGATCTTCGGCGCTTGCCGTGATCCTCCACGCGCCCGTCGTCAGCGACAGCTGAATGCCAGCCTTGCCCGTTGCATCCGTGGCGAATGGGAGCTCCGATGTCGTGTCTCCCGCAGGCCAGCTGCGCCAGTCGTTGGGGGTCGGTGTCTCAAGGGGCTGGATATCGTGAGGTGCTACGAGGCGGATTCGCTCTATCTTTTCCGGTGGCCGCAGTGGTCGCACTCGAAGAGTCCCTTTCCGGGGCAGGGGAACTCCATCCAGACTTTCGGTGTGAACTTGTATTTCCTTTGGCTGCCTCAGAGTCAGAAAAGGATCGATCGTTGTCCTCACGTCGAGCGCCCGGTTCGCGAGTTTCAAAGTGGTGTCGTCCGACTGTGTTTCGCCCGAGGCATCTGTGACATCCGCATGGACTTCGAAGTGGAAGACTGGGTCTTCCAAGTTGGCCTCCGAGAGTTCAGTGCGTGGCGTGAATTCGATGACGAAGCTTCCGTTGGTTCGCGTCACAGTCTGTCCCCTGGCTACCACGCGGGCCGGTGAACCTGGAGGCATGTATCCACGAGAATGAATGGGCCACGGACGGAGAGAGCGTTGACGTGTGATTCTCCATGAGACCTTGGCGCCATCCACAGGCGCTTCCGTGTAGGAGATGGCCGTTCCCTCCACTTGCAGCGAAGCATCGAGTCGTGCTCCATCGGATGGCTGCTTCAGGCGAACCTGGAATTTGGGTCGCTTGTACTCCTCAACACTGATGACTGCATGACCTCGCGGGCCGGACTGGCTGGACAGATGGA
>VHDG01000259.1 GCA_016871475.1 Verrucomicrobiota bacterium | reverse complement strand
CGCGAATTTCTACCCTGCCAGGAACTCCGTCAGGTCGTGGAGTGCGCCAGTCCCCTGGCGCTTTCACAGTCGGCTCAGGAGAGGTTGTAGGCGAAACTATGCCCTCCGGCGCACGATGCCGTGGGAAAGCGGTAGAGGGCTACCGCACTCCATGACGCTTCGCGAGTTTCCACCCTGCCAGGAACTCCGACAGGTCGTGGAGTGCGCCAGTCCCCTGGCGCTTTCACAGTCGGCGCGGGAGAGGTTGTAGGCGAAACTATGCCCTCCGGCGCACGATGCCGTGGGAAAGCGGCAGAGGGCTACCGCACTCCATGACGCTTCGCCGGTCCTTGCGCATGCTTCAGTCCCGCGATGCCCTTGCGTCTTACGGATTCCCTGAATAGGTTGCGGCCATGCGAAAGTTCTTAGCACTCTTTGCCCTGTCGGTGATTGTCGCGGCACTGACCGTTTCAACCCAGGGTTGCAAGTCGGAAGGCAGCCGGGAATTCATCCCCGGAAAGGGCTGGCGGAAGATCTGACTCATCTGACGTTGTTCTCACGCAGCTGTTCCAATGGGTAGAAGGTGTCTCTCCATGTGACGCCCCCGCGACGCAGGGTGACCCAGGTGGAGTTCAGGAGCGAAGCCGTCAGGATCGGGAATGTCCAAGGCGCGAGAACCCCGTTCCAAACGCTCCAACCCAAACGCCTCGCGAGGATCCCCGCTGGAATTCCCAGCGACTGGAAAGCGATCAAGGCGGCCCAGCCAGCCCAGGTCCCGGAGAACGGCCCGGCCAAAACCCCAGTGTAAATCAGCCCCGTTCCAAGAACGGCTCCGATCACATGAGACACCCGGTAGTCGGTGAGGGCGAAATGGTTTTTCTCCAGGTTATGAATCAATCCCCGAATGCTCGTGCCCCAATGGCAGACAGCGTCGGCTGAGCCCAAAAATGCGCGTGTGCGCCCCCCTGCCCTTCGAATCAGTTGCCCCAGTTTGACATCGTCCACAACCGTCAGTCGAAGTCGGTCATAGCCACCGCAACGCTGATAGAGCTCTCTTCTCACCAGATTGAACGCGCCTGCGCCAATGTAGGTGATGGGATCGTCGCGGTTCACGCGCGCAAAGTAGTGGGAAAAGACCAGGGCGAATGAGGAATGGAGAGGTCGCGTGAAAAAGCCCTCCGTTTCCATCCCGGGAGCCAGGACCACGTGTTCCACTTTCTCCGCACGAGCAGCGAGAACCGACCGGGCAATCACGTCCTCTGCCAGCCAGCAATCGGCGTCCGTGAAGAGAATCCAGTCACCGGTCGCTCTGCCGGCACCCAGGTGACAGGCATGGCACTTGCCGAGCCACCCCGCAGGGAGCTGAGTGACGTGGATGGGATGAACCCGGTGATCCTGCGCTCTCAGCCGCTCCAACACGTCTTTGGTTCCGTCCTGGGAGCGGTCGTTCACAACGATCAACTCCAGGTTGATCCCTCGCTGGGACAGGAGTCTCCTAAGGGTGTTCTCGAGACGCTGCCCTTCATCCCTTGAGGCGAGCACGACGGAAACCTTGGGGAGTTCAACCTGACCTTCAGCCTTGGAGCGGAGGTGTGAGCTATCCGCCGATAGCTGATTGAATGTGGGAAGACGCCGCACCCATCGAATCCGCACGCAGCTGATAATAGTGAGCGCTGCCAGAAGCGATCCCAGTATCCCGAAAAGCAAGCTTAAGAAGCTCATGTCGTTCCGTAACTGTGAGCGATTTAAAGCCGTGTGGCGAGAGTGCGGATAAGGTCACTCGTCCCTCAGCTCCCCCCCTTCCCATCCCCTCGTAATCGTAATCGTAATCGGCCGCTCGTCTTCGATCCCACCGAAAGGCCGACACCGCAGAGCGAGAAATACACAGAGCCAGTTTGGACCAGAATCAGAGTCTTTCTCTGCGCCCTTCCCGTCTCTGCGGTGTACCCTCGGTGTCAATTGCGACTCGTCACTCGCCACTCGTCACTCATCACTCGGGTCCCCTCCCCTCCCCCTCGTAATCGAAGACGCATGAACAGGGAACATGGAAGATGGAACATGAAACCAAGAACTAGGAACCAAGAACCAAGAACCAAGAACGCGGTGCCACCTCGGCGTGAATTGCCGGCAGGCTGCCAGCGCTCCCAGTGACGAACCCTTGCATCCCTCCACAGGTTCAACTAGTTTCCGCCCCCGTTCCGGGCCATTCACTCCCGGCCAACACCATCGTATGAACGACCCCTACATTCAGGAACTGTTTGCCGAACGCATTGGCGGTCGGCTCTACGGCAAATCAACCGCGATCTATAAGTTCGAGAAGATCAAACGCGCCAAACGGGCAGCCCTCGCCGCCAACCCCGGCGCTGAAATCATCGACATGGGAGTCGGGGAACCCGACGAGATGGCGTTCCCGGAGGTCGTCGCCGAACTTCACAAGGCAGCATCCAAACCTGCCAATCGGGGTTATGCAGACAATGGCGATTCCGTGCTCAAGGAATCGGCTGCACGCTATATGGACCGTGTTTGCGGTGTCCCGGGAATCGATCCTGAGACGGAGGTCCTCCATTCCATCGGAAGCAAAGCCGCTCTCTCCATCCTGCCCGCCGCCTTCATCAACCCCGGCGATTACGCCCTGATGACCACTCCCGGTTATCCGGTTTTCGGCACTCACTCCAAATACTACGGAGGCCTGGTTCACAATCTTCCGCTGACCGATGCAGGCGGCTTCCTGCCCGACCTGGACAGCATCCCGGCCGATGTCCTCAAACGTGCAAAAGTGTTGGTGCTCAACTACCCCAACAACCCCACGGGAGCCAGTGCCACGCCGGCATTCTTCGCCCGCGTCGTGGACTTTGCCCGTCGCAATAAGATCATCGTCATTCACGACGCCGCCTACGCAGCCCTCGTGTTCGAAGGCAAGCCCCTCAGCTTTCTCGCCACTCCAGGGGCCAAGGAAGTGGGCGTCGAACTCCACTCGTGCAGCAAGACCTTCAACATGACCGGATGGCGATGCGGTTTCGTTACGGGGAACCCGCTCCTCGTCAAGGCCTACGGCGATGTGAAGGACAACACGGACTCCGGACAGTTCCTGGGCATCCAGCACGCCGCAGCCTATTGCTTCGATCATCCTGAGATCACCGAGAAGATCGCCGCCAAATACAGCCGGCGCATGACCGCCCTGGTCGAAACCCTCAAGAAAGCAGGCTTCAACGCCCGGAAGCCGGCAGGCTCCTTCTTCCTCTACGTCAAAGCACCCAAGGCAGGCGTGAATTCCAGAGGACAACGGATGGAGTTCAAATCAGCTGAGGATGTCTCCCAATGGCTGATCACAGAGAAACTCATCTCCACCGTCCCATGGGATGATGCAGGGTCTTATCTTCGCTTCAGCGTGACGTTCATGGCGAAAGATCAGGCTGATGAACAAAGGGTTCTCGCCGAGGTGGGGCAGCGCCTCTCCGGAACCCAGTTTGAGTTTTAAATCCAGAGCAGCGGCAGGGAACACGCCATGACCCTCGCGGAGGCCAGGATCCGGCATCAGGAACTCGCGACGCAGATCCGAGGCCACGATCACGCCTACTACGTTCTTGCACAGCCGAAGATCAGCGATCGTGAATACGACCATCTGAGCGCTGCGTTGCTCCAGCTGGAGTCTCAGTTCCCGGAGCTGACGACACCCGACTCCCCGAGCCAGCGGGTCGGAGGAGCTCCCTTAAAGGAGTTTTCCTCGGTCACTCACGAATCGCCGATGATGAGCCTCGACAACACCTACTCGCAGGGTGAGGTCAGGGAGTTCGTAAGCAGGTTGCAACGGCTTCTCCCTGACGAAACTCTCGACTGGGTCGTCGAGCCGAAGGTGGATGGCGTTGCGGTCAGTCTTCGATACGAGGATGGAGTCCTCGTCCAGGGCGCGACGCGTGGTGATGGGATCAGGGGAGATGACATCACCAGCAACCTCAGAACCATCCGAAGCCTGCCGCTGCGGCTGACCGATCCCGCCCTGCCCCGCTCCATGGAGGTGCGAGGTGAGGTGTTTCTACCCATAGCGGGATTCCGTCGCATGAATGAGGAACGGATTGCGGAAGGCGAGGAACCTTTCGTAAACCCCCGCAACGCAGCGGCTGGATCGCTCAAACAACTCGACTCGAGACTGGTCGCCAAACGCCCTCTTTCGATCGTTCTTTACGGCTTGGGGAACGTGGAAGGTGGCAATCCCCCCGGGACGCAGGAGGAACTGCTCGGCTGGATCCGCCGCCTCGGCCTCCCCTCCCCTGTGAGACACTGGAGATGCCAATCCATCGATGACCTGCTGGCAGCGATCACGGAGTTGGATCGCGTCAGGAAGGAATTTCCATTCGAGACGGATGGGGCGGTGGTAAAACTGAATTCGATCGATTTGCGGCAGCAGGCAGGAACCACATCCAAGGCCCCGCGTTGGGCCATCGCCTACAAGTACGAGACGGAAAAGGCGCGAACCCGGCTCAAAGCCATCACCATCCAGGTTGGCCGCACCGGCGCGCTGACTCCCGTGGCGGAGCTCGAACCGGTGTTCGTCGCAGGAAGCACCGTGAGCCGGGCCACCCTGCACAACGAAGACGAACTCGCGCGCAAGGACATACGCGTCGGCGATCTTGTCCTCGTCGAAAAGGCCGGGGAAGTCATCCCCGCGGTCACTGAAGTCGTGCTCAGCGAGCGTCCACCCAATGCCGTCCCATTTGTCTTCCCACGGAGATGCCCTGAATGCCGCTCGGAGGCCGTAAAGGTCACACGTCAGGATGAGTCGGAAGCAGGTGCAGCATGGCGATGCCCGAACCCCGACTGCCCGGGGAAAATCCGTGGACGCCTCGAACACTGGTGTTCACGAGGTGCCATGGACATCGAAGGCGGCGGAGAAGTCCTCATCGCTCAACTGGTCAAAGCGGGCCTCGTCCTCGATCCTTCCGAGTTCTACCGGCTGAAGACCTCAGAGGTGGCTGCGCTCGAACGGATGGGTGAACGATCTGCGGCCAACTTCATCACCGCGATCGAGACCAGCAAGAGCCGTGACCTTTGGCGCCTCCTGTTCGGGTTGGGGATTCTCCATGTGGGCGCCGGCGTCGCCAAACGGATCGCGAAACGCTTTCGTTCCCTCGATGACATTGAGCAGGCCACCGCCGATCGCCTGATGGCGGTCCCTGATGTGGGTGAGGCCATCGCACAAAGCATGGTCGCGTGGTTCCAGGATCCAACGAATCGCCAGCTGGTCGCCCGCCTGCGATCCCATGGACTCAACTTCAAGTCGTCCACATTTTCAGAGCTCTCTGCAGGAGGTGTGTTTCAGGGAATGACGTTTGTTCTGACCGGGACGCTGCCAGGTGGTGTGAGCCGTGAACAGGCCTCAGCTCGAATCGAAAGCCTCGGTGGAAAGGTGAGCAGCAGCGTCAGCAAGAAAACGCACTACGTCCTGGCCGGCGAAGATGCAGGCTCCAAACTTGAGAAAGCACGTCAACTTGCCATCCCGGTGATTGATTATGCCGAGTTTCTGAAACTCGCAGGGGATGCATCTACTCCGGATTAGACATGTGGCTGGTCAATCAATTAACCGCGGGAGCCGACAGCATCGGCGGTTGGATCTTCCTGATCCTGGCTTCGGCCTTCTGGATCTGGATGTTCGTGGATTCCATTCGACGCGAAGAATATTTCTGGGCCGTGCTGATGGTGATTTTCAGCTTTTTGACGGCGCTCTTCTATTACTTCTTTGTTTACCGACAGGCAGCACCTGCGGGCGGGCGGGGGTTTGAGTTGCCGGGTGCCAAGACCCGGAAGCGCATCAAGGAACTGCAAGCCCAGATCCACCATCTGGACAAAGCCCATCTTCACTCACAGCTCGGGGATGTTTATCTCGAGCAAGGCAGCCTTGCGAAAGCGGAGGCGAGCTATCGGGCCGCCGTGGAGCGGGATGCCGAGGCCCCCGACACGCGTGCGCATCTGGGCCAGTGCCTTCTCCGTCAAGGGCGGGTGAAGGAGGCGCTCGCACTGCTTGAGCCCGTTTGCGCGGAGAACCCAAAGCACGAGTATGGACAAACGATGATGGCGTTGGCCGAAGCGCAGGG
>VHDG01000258.1 GCA_016871475.1 Verrucomicrobiota bacterium | reverse complement strand
TCACCGTGCCCTCCGCCCGGCTTTGCACCAATGAACGGAGCGCGTGGCGTCTCTCGACGGCTCCTTGATTCGGATCGAGTGCCAGTTTTCGGAGAGGTTCGGCAGCCCGGCCTTCGCCAAACAGAAGATCCAGTTCACGCAATCTGGTTTGCGTACCGGCGGATGCACGATCGCGGAGCCGCCTCCCCAGCTCGCTCCAGCCCGGAGGAGCTTCAGCCTTTCGACGTCCTTCAAGAGCCTCGGAGATCCCCAGGACGATGCTCGACAACGCGACATCGCCGTTTGACGGGTTCGAAGCCCAGCTCAACAGATTCGCCGCATGCGCCCGGCCTGAATCCCAGTCCTCGCAAAGATGCCGCGTGGTGAACTGTTGGATCTTCGGAATTCCTGCGCCTTTCGCCAACTCCATGGCCTTTTGTGGATCGGCGAGAATCGCAGGCTGAATTCCGTACCAGGTGAGGAGCGGCAGAGTTGGATCAGCGGCAAAAGTTGAGCGAGTTGACAGCGCTGCAGCCAGCGGCCAGCGATCGGCGATTGGCGCCTTGCCCATCGCGGATGCCAGGAAGGTCAGCACCAGGCCGCTGGTGTCGTTCTGTGCCATCCGGGTGAAGCGTTCAAGGACATCGACTGTTGGAGTTGTCTGGTCAGTTAGAAGTTGAATGGACCCGACGCGCAGAGCCTCGGACTCGTCATCCAGAAGCTGGAGCAGGAGCTCTGGGGGAACACCGCCGGTGACGTGCAATCCCCAGAGAGCTCGAAGTCTCAATGAAGCGGGATCCTTATCCTGAACCCATCGGATGAGTTTCGTCCGTGGTTCGCCCATCGGTCTGCCATTGTAAAAACGTTCCTGTAGTGCAAGTCGGGCCTGCCGGGCCTGCCATTCGTTGGGATGCCGGTGAAGGTCAGCAAGGTCGTTCTCGTTCAAGGATCGGATGTCCCGACCGTCCGGCCTGCGCACGGTGCCATGGGTGATTTTGTAGATGCGCCCAGATGTGCGGTGGATCCCGTCGTGATCATGGCACTCCCCGATATCCGACCAGTCGGCAACAAACACTCCGCCATCGGGCCCCGTCAATAGATCGATGCCTCGAAACCAGGGATCCGTAACGTGCATGAAGTCCGGCGCATGCTTCCCCACGTATCCTGCTCCCTTTCGCTCCAGGATGTCCTGGTTGATCCGGCGTCCGTGGTAATTCATGGCGAACACCCGGTTGCGGTAGTCGCTGGGCCAGTTGTCCCCGAGATAGATCATCAGTCCTGAGTGAGCGTGACCCCCGCCGGCTTTGGATGTGCCATCGCTGACCCCGAGTTTTCGGATCTCGTGCCAGATCTCGCGTGTGTCCCAATGGAAATGATCCGCGGTCTGTTCGATCACTTCGTAAATATGGGGGTTGAAGTGCTCGCCATACATTCTCCGGTAGTAAGCCCCGGGCACAACGTGCCAGAGGTGTCCGATCACAGTATTGATGAAGAACAACTGTCCATGCTCATCCCAGTCGTGGCCCCAGGGATTGGTGGTACCATGACAGAGTGCTTCGAACCGATGCGTGCGGGGATGGAAGCGCCACAGCCCGACATTAATCGGGATGCGTTCGTGCTCCGCTGCGCCGGGTCTGCCCACCTGGCTCGTGGCTTGTATTCCCTGTCTTCCGTACAGCCATCCATCCGGACCCCACTTCAGACCATTAACGATGGTATGCCGGGTGACGTTGTCATTCCATCCGTCGAGCAGGACTTCAGGAGGGCCGTCAGGACGATCATCCCCATCGCGATCCGCGAGGAAGAGTAGCTGGGGTGGACACAGTGCATACACTCCACCCAGTCCAGGAACGAGACCCGTCAGCTTGCGTGCCTGATCCCAGAACACGGTTCGTTTTTCAGCGCGCCCGTCATGATCGGCGTCCTCGAGAATCACGATCTGATCGAGCAGGCTGGGGTGAAAATTGACCCCTGATTCGGAGTAGGTGTAGTTTTCGGCCACCCAAAGTCTTCCCCGCGAATCTGTGGCGATAGCGATGGGCTGCTGAACATCCGGCTCCTGGGCGAAGACTGTGGCGTTGAAGCCTGGAGGCAGCGAGAAGCCCTTCACGGCATCGGCGGCGGACATCCGGGGGATGGACTCAGGCTGCGTGTTAAAAACAGCCGGCCTTTCGGCCGCCACCAGCACCATTGCAATCAACTGCAGCGAGACGAGGGCAGCGGCCGGTAACAGAATGCTCCTGACTGAGAAACCGGTTTGTCTGCGGCAGGCAAGGCAGGTGGATGAGGAAGGACGGGTCTCCTGGGAGGAGGTGCGCATGGGAGGTATGCCCGAGGCTTTACTGGAAATCGGGCGGCTTGATGGGAGCGATCTTGAGCTCGTCCACCTTGTTGGTGATTTCGAAAATGTAGTTCGTGGTCGGTCGGTTGGTCAGGCTCGGAAAGAGGTTCGTGATGGACGCAATGTTGTGGAGCCTCATCACACGGGCCCGCATCTCGGGGTATAAACCGGTTTCCGGGTGCAACATCTGACGCAAAGCCTCCGTGAGCAGATTCTCAAACGGCTGGAGTCGCACACGATCTGTGTATCCAAACTTGCGCTGATATTCTTCATATACCGTCCGGGCGAGAGTGTTGTAATTTTCAGCGTCCTCCATCTGGTTCATCGCTTCCGACTGAATGGCCTGGGCCATAAAACCAAGTATGATGAGCTTCGTGCGCTGGAGGCTGTCATCTTGGATGGTTTCCTTGAGACGTTTCAGAGAGTAGGCTTCCATCTGGGTCTCGCCTTCGGCTCCATCAGGGAAGTCCTTTTGCAAGGTCTTGAACCACTTTTCCGCCTCTGCCCGCCGGCCGTTCACGTAGAGCTGATAAACCACCTCGCGCACGAAACTCTTGCGCGCCTGGACGATGGAATATCCTCGGACCGACTTTTCCTCGGCAATGGCTTCCAGAAATCCTTTGTCGGCAAGCTCGATCAATCCGAAGTCAGGCACAGTCTCGGGGACGCCATCCATTGTAAACTGCACGATCTTTCCCCGAAGCCACATTTGCTGGATGGACTGATAGATCAATCGCCTCAGTCCGATGAGATGATACTCCTTGTTGTTGGGGTTGTCAGAGCACTTGAGCAATCCAACGTACCCCCAGTAGACGGCGTGTGTTTCGGGCAAGCGCCATTCACCTGTCCCATACTTCTGGTGGACCTCGTTCATATACACGGGGTCCATCTTGTAAACATCTCTCAGCGTCTTGAGAACAGCCTGGTTGGTCTCGGCGTAAGCTGGCTGGAGAAGCAGGGAGATGTTGGTGGCGGCTGGTCCCAAGAGAGAGTGCCATTCTGCATAATGGGCGGACTTGTAGAACAAGTGGGCTTCATCGAGGAAGTACCCAAGCTTGTGCTGATAAAACCATCCCAATTCCGTGTAGATGTCCGCATCGGCAGGGTTGTAGAGCAATCCCTGATCCCGGAGCAGTCGGATGCCCTGGTTAACCCAACGCCAACGGTCCGTCGGCGACGTGAAGCGGATGGAAATGTTGTAGGCCATGTTCCAAGCCTGGTTCCGCCAGACCGCCGCGTTGTTGGGCTGCAGCTTGGTGATCCAGTCGGACAGCTGGACCATCTCAAAGAATCTCGCCTCATCCTGGAGCTTGAGGTGCCGCATCGACAGAGCGTTAACGATCAGTCCCCGGAAGCTTCCAAAGGCGACCGTCGTGAACGCCAACATCGGCGGCGCATTGGTGAGTGTAATGGCTTCCTGAACTCCCAGCCCGGGATCTTTCCGCATCTCATCCAGTCCACGGATAACGAATCCCCCACAGACCGACAGCAGAACGGCGAGCGCGACGAAGATAGGTTTTCGGAACTTGGACATGGGGATCAGCTTGAGCCTTGGGAGGATGCAAGTTCGCGGCGACTGAGCAGCCAGATTCCGAACAAGCCAGAGAGGCCTCCGGCAAGCAGAACTATCTGCAGCCAGGCAGATCCGACCAACAGCCAGCTGATGCTCCGTCCGCCACTCAACGATTCAATGGGCGAAGCAACGTCCAAGAGTCTCAGCACAGTGAGCAACCCCTTGAAGAGAGGGAGGAGGATGGCATCAACGATGGGACGGACGGTGGTGAACTCCATGGCACTTCCCGCGATCACGGTCTCGTTGGCAACGGCCTCGGCCATGCTGGATCCGGACCAGGCCACGATGAGCAAACTAAGGGTGAAGAACGAGGCCACGGGGAAGGAGGTGATGCTCGCCGCGGCGAGGGCGATGGCGGAGAGCAGGGAAAGCCACGCGAGAAGGATGGCGAGTCCACGCGCCAGGTTGAACCCGAAGTTTCCGTCGCGATAAAGCACCTCCACGGAATCGATCAGGGAAAACAGAAGGGTGACGGGTTCAAGGTTTTGGTAGATGACAATGAGACGCCCCTTGGAATCAATGAGGCTGGAGGGAATCGCGAACTCATGGAACGAATCCGCGGCAAGACGCATGGAGGGCGTGTCGTTACGGACGTCGGACTCGGAGTTGGCAAACTGCCACTGGCATCGATACAGGGAGCCGGAGTTGGTGGAGGCGGAATAAAACCGGGTGCGGATGTAAAGAGGTTGATCGCGGAGTTGTGTGGCCTTCGCACCCAGGTCGAACTGCCATCCCTTGGATGCGTTGGGTGCGATGAGCTGGGCATTCTGATAAACCGCCTCGGCGATGCTCATGTAAGCGTCCTTGGCTTCCTGGCCTTTCAGCTTCGCCATCTCGGGGATGCTTTCGAATTGCCGACGGGCGATGTCGTCCAGCGGTGGCATGAGGGGTTTGAACGAAGCTCGCGAAACAAGAACCTCCTCCGCGAGGATCTTCTGCTGTTGTGGCGTCAGTTCCCTGGACCTCCACTCCAGCACCGAGAGGATGGAAACTCCCGCCACGGCCAACAGGCAGGCGTTGAGCATGAGCAGCCCGATCCACTTGCCGGCCCAGATCTGCCACTTGCCAACGGGTTTCACCGCGACCATTTGAATCTGGCACTCCTCGATGTCCCGGGCCATGACGCCACACGAGAGCCAGAGGGTTGAGAACCCGAGCAGGGCCGCTGAAAGGCTCAAGGTGTAGGTGAGGACCACCTGCACGAAACCTCGGGCCGTACCGTCGCCTTTCACCACCGCGGGCAGCAACGCCACGGCTGCGAGGAGCGCCCCAGCGAGGACCCAAAACATCTTTGAGCGGAAGGCTGACTTCCACGTCAATCGGGCGATGGCCACGAGAGGAAGCATTCAGTTCAAAAAGTGGAGATTCACGCTTCGGGTTTCCGAAGTAACGATGAGAGCTTCGCGTTGGCCTGGGCTGTTTCCTCGGGCGAAAGCGCCGGGGTTGAAGAGGCCTCGGAGGATGATGCCGGGGGTGGCGGCGTTGGCTGCGCAGTCAACGCGGAGAGTTTTCCCAGATCCACGTTCCCAGATACCGGGGTGGCAGCAGGGGAAACCGGAACTGACTCAGGCGCGGCAGCCAAAAGTCGTTCCAAAGTCTTATGTGTCTCAGCAGGCGCAGCCCCGGCATCGGCGGAGAGGTACTCAGCCATCTTATTGCCAGAGGTCGCGCCCGAGGTGGTGTCGAATCGCCGGCGGGCCTTCTCCACCACATCGAGGAAATAGCTCTCAAGATTCTGCGTGGGGTTGTCCAGGCGAACCCGGTCTGCGCCTGCTTCCTCGCGAATGATCTGAAGGACCCGCTCGGTCGTGGCGCGGGAGAGCACGGGGCAGGTGATGCGAAGCGTGTCGGGCTTGCTCAGGAGCTCGTTCAACGTGCCCATGGCTTGAATGCGACCCCCGTAATAAATCACGACGCGATCACAGACGTCCTCGACATCGGACAACAGATGGCTTGTGAGAATGATGGTCTTGCCCCGGCGGGCGAGAGCGAGGATGACATCCTTGACTTCACGGCAACCCAGCGGATCGAGTCCGGCGGTTGGCTCGTCGAGGATGATGAGGTCGGGGTCGTTGATCAGTGCCTGGGCCAGCCCAATCCGCCGCTGCATGCCTTTGGAAAACTCCCCCACTGCCCGGGTGTTGGCCTGCGAAAGGCCGACCATCTCAAGCAGCTGCTGAGATCGAC
>VHDG01000257.1 GCA_016871475.1 Verrucomicrobiota bacterium | reverse complement strand
AACCGGGAGGAAACCGTCTGCGTGATGATCAATGAGGAAGATCACCTGCGGATGCAGGCGCTCAGACCCGGACTTCAGATCCGCCAGGCCTGGATGAGCATCGACCAGATCGATTCCAAGCTCGAAAGGAACCTCGATTACGCTTTCAACAGTGACCTGGGCTACCTCACGGCGTGCCCCACAAACCTTGGCACCGGCATCCGCGTCAGCGCCATGCTTCACCTGCCAGGACTGGTCCTCAGCGAGCAGATCAACCAGATCATCCAGGCGGTCAACAAACTGGGGCTGGCGGTTCGAGGGCTCTACGGAGAAGGCACCGAAGCCCTCGGCAACGTCTTCCAGGTTTCCAACCAACGCACACTCGGGGAGAGCGAGACGGAAATCGTGGAAAAGCTCAACAAAGTGCTCGCGCAGATCATCGACCACGAGGAGAACGCGCGCGCCACGCTGCTCGAAAAGAAGCCCAAGATCCTCTACAACCACATCGGACGTGCCTACGGAGTCCTGGCGAACGCCCACAGCATCACGTCGAAGGAGACCATGAATCTCCTTTCGCTCATGCGGCTCGGAGTGGATCTGGAAATGTTCCCTGATCTCGAGAGATGGCTGGTGGATGAGCTTTTTATCATCACTCAACCCGCGCACCTCCAGAAGCAGTTCGCGGAAAAGCTCGGGGCAGACGAAAGAGATCTCCTGCGCGCAGACATGCTCAGGGAAAGACTTCGAAACATCCGCCGCCCGGTTCCCAGCCCGATGACCCCTCCTCCTCCGAATCCACAGAACTCATAGTGTGGAGGCTCTCGAGTAGCGCGTTCAGGTTGAGCGCTGATCGATTTGTCCCAAGGCGCGAGTTGACCCCTCATTGGCAACTCCGATAGGACATAGGTCATGCAACCAACCCCAACAAATCATCCGCCGGAAGGTTCATCCGAGTTTCGCCCTCGCCTCAACCGTCGGCGTTGGATACAAGCCGTGGCCATGACCTCGGGCACCGCCGCAGCCCTCCAATCCGTCCACGCGCAAGGCAGCGCGGAAAGCACCCCAACAGATTTCCGGATTCAGAATGGGCGCATCCGACAATCCATCATGGGATGGACATTTGATCCCATGCCTGTGCCGGAGCTGGCTCGTCTCTGCAAGAGCATCGGTCTGGTCGCGATGGAAGGCATCGACAAACGCCACTATCCCATGGTCCGGGAGCTGGGCCTTGAGATTTCAATCGCCGGGAGCCATGGATTCGCAAAGGGCCCGTTCAACCGGGCAAACCATCCGGCGGTCATCCAAGCGCTTCGCGATGGCATCGACACGGCGGCACAATTTGGATGCAAACGGGTGATCACCTTTACAGGCATGCGTGAGCCGGGGATTTCAGACGAACAAGGCGCACGCAACTGCGTGGACTGCTGGAAGGAGGTTGTCGGCTACGCCGAGGAGAAAAAGGTGACCCTGTGCCTTGAACATCTCAACAGCAGGGACAACAGCCATCCGATGAAGGGGCACCCCGGCTACTTCGGGGACGACGTCCACCTCTGCGTGGACCTGATTCGCAAGGTGGGCTCCGCCCATTTCAAGCTCCTCTTCGACATCTACCACGTGCAGATCATGCACGGGGACGTCATCCGACGGCTGCGGGAACTCAAGGATTACATCGGCCACTATCATACCGCAGGGGTTCCGGGCCGTGGTGAACTTGATGATTCGCAGGAGGTGAACTATCCGGCGGTAATGAAAGCGATTCTGGAGACGGGCTACAGTGGATTCGTGGCCCAGGAATTTATACCGGCCTGGAAGGACCGGGCACACGCGCTCCGGCATGCAGCGCGCATATGCGATGTTTGAAGGGAGTCCGGCGGTGTTCGCTCAAGAGTGTTCCTGCAGGCACCCCGCATCTCGGGTCCGCCCGTCTTGAGAGGCAGGGGCGCAGTTCCTCAGGGCTTGAACAACCTGAAGAAACGATGCCCAGGCTGGAGAAGATAGTTCACCTGCTTGTCCGATCCATTCACGACCGGCACCCCGGGCACATCCACCCAGGCTGTGGGCGAGAGGGTGGGGCTGGATTGCAGCTTGTAGCCGGTGGAAGGATTCTCCCACGACAGAACAACATCTGAGCCTGCAACATGGATTCGCAGTCCAGGAATCACCGACTCGAGCCCTCCCATGGGCAGTGACCAGAAACCACCGACCAGGGAGAAGTTACCCCCGGCCATGGAACCTGCGTCGGGCTGTCCGATCGTGCCGACCAACGAATAGTTTCCCCCCGAGCTCCGACCTCCGCCACCATCCATGGTGAACCAGTCAATTCGATACTCGGCGGCGAGCGGGAGCGCCACGGCGGTCAGACAGATACCAAGAAGCGCGGTTTTCATGTTGGGGGGGGTGGATTTTGCGGAACGCTGGTGAACGTAAGCGGCTGAGGTCTCCGAGTCAAGGTGGGCTTGAGACTTTGGGGCTCCTTCAAGCGGCGGGAATCCGGGGTGACGACGGCCCCGGCTCCGAGGCCTACCAGAATTTCCAGGCGCCCTTCCAGACAACCCACACCCCCAGCAGCAGATTGGTCACCGCATGGGCGGCCATGGCTTCTCCGACGTGGCCACATCGCAACACCAGGGCCTGATAGGCCAGCCCACATAACACCCCTGCCACCCATTGCTCCGGATGCATCACACCGAACACCACGGCCGTGATGAAGAAAGCCTTTGCTGAAAAGTGGGATAATGGCCACTTCTCGTAGTCAGGGCTGGCGATCGCCCGATACATGAGCGACCGGTAAAAAACCTCCTCCAAAGGCGGAACCACCAACGTGGTTCCCACGATCCGAACAATGACAAAAAACCATCCCCAAAAAACCGAGCCTGCGAAGAGCGAGAAAGGGTTCCACTCGACGTCCGGGCTCGGCGCTGCCGGCTTGGAGGACATCCGCGCGAAGACCTCGTTCAATGTGGGGTAGGTCCCGTCGAGGCCGACCCACGCCGCGAACACGGCGATGCCGGTGAGCACGGACGGGGCATTGAAGGTCCACCGGATCTCCTTGATCATGGGCCAGACCCAGGCCACGAGACAGCCGCCCACGAGGACTTTTAGCGCGTAGACCCAATAGGCCGATGCAGCGCCGATTCTTCCCTCAGCAAGCATGATCACAAGGTAGGCAAACAAGGGCACAAACCTGACCGCGGCATGCGAGTTCTTGATCGTGTTCAGCATGTGCCATGACCTACCAGACCCGGGGCGATTCTCCTAGCCCGGATTTCTCACCCGCCGCAGGGGTCGGGCTTCTCCATGGCAGCTGAGGAGAACAAGTTGCGTGGGGCTTCTTGAGCAAGATTTGGAGTCGCAAAACCGAAATCGGGTCTTGCCATTTTCACGGCTTGACGCTCAAACTTTGCCGCGTTGCCAGTCCCGAAAAAGATGGGACCGCACTGATGACCACTAGTCTCATGGAAATTCTTCAACCGGTGAGGGCCGCTTGAGCCGCCCCTTTCCCCCTCGTCCTAACTCCAGCGGGCCTCAGATCAGGGTAAACGGCAAGATTCGTGCCCGGGAAGTGCGGGTCATTCAGCATGATGGAAGCCAGGTTGGAGTCATCCCATTAGCCGAAGCGCTCACCATGGCACGCCAACAGGGCGTTGACCTGGTGGAGATCGCTCCCAACGCCACACCCCCCGTCTGCAAACTCGTTGATTTCGGCAAGTTCCGGTACGAGCAGGCAAAGCGCGACAAGGAATCCAAGAAGCACCAGCACGCCAACAAGGTCAAAGAGGTGCAGCTCAGCCCCTCCATCGACCCGCATGACTTCGGCGTGAAGCTGGCACATGCCATCGATTTCCTCTGCGATGACATGAAGGTCAAGGTCACGCTTCGTTTCAGGGGCAGAGAGATGGCTCACAAGGAGGTCGGCTTCGATCAGGTCACCCGCTTCCTGAAGGAGCTGGCGCCGTACGCCCACCCGGATCAGCCCCCAAAGCTCATCGGCAAAGGCATCACCGCGATGCTCAGCCCCCTGCCCCGTAACAAACGAGCGCCGAATCCCAAGGCGGCTCAAGCCGAGTCTGACTCGCCCGAGGGCCACAGAACCGGGGGCAAACCACATCCTCAGCAAACTCAACCGCCAACGAGGAATTCCGACGCATCCAACCCGATGCCGCAGCCCGGATTCTCAAACACCCCCTTCTCGAACCTCCAGCCTCAGCCGGACGAGGAGTGACGGAGCGAAACAAGGTCGGAGTTCCAGGACCCAGCCTGGCCCCACATCCCCTGACCGGTTCGTCGGCCAGCCACAGGACACCACCCTCTATCCGATGTGCTTCCTGGATTTTTCCAGGACGTCATCATGCGGCGTGGGCTCATACTCATAGTCATCCGGCTCCCGATAGTCCTTGCGCATCGGATGCCCCCGGAACTCGTCCCACATCAGAAGACGTCGCATGTCCGGATGGCCCACAAATCGGATTCCGTACAGATCAAAGACCTCCCGCTCCTGAAACTCGCAGCTCCGCCATATCGGGGTGAGCGAAGGCAGGCTCGCACCTTCTCCCCGGTGTCGCGTGCGAAGCCGGATTATCACCGGACCGTGCTTCAACTCCATCGAGTAGAGATGGTACACGGTCTCCAGATATCCCGCTTTCCTGGTCTCCACCGTCTCCTCCACCTCCTTCTCAACCCCATCGACACTCTTCTTGACCTTGACCTTGGTCTTCTCCACCCGGTCCAGCCAATCGACCCCGGTCACGTTTGATGCGTAGTCGAGTCGCAAAGCCGGATCGTCGCGCAGGAACGCCGTAACCTGCGTGGCAGTGCCAGCCTCGAGGAGGAGTGAGGTTTGGGCGGAAGGGGAATCGTTGGGGACAATCTCCACACGGGCACCGGAAACCCGGGCCTCGATCAGAGCCTTCAGAGCGTCGATCGTGATCACGGCGTTGACCCTATCGTTCTCCTTCACCCCAGTGCAATCCCAGGAAAGCTTTTGTTCATGACGAGGCTTCAACAACGCGAATCCCCTTCAGGATCGCGATGCCGCTGGAAGACCCAATTCGCGAGGCGCCGGCTTGAATCATCGCAAACGCGGTGTCGAAATCCCGGATCCCTCCGGAGGCTTTTACCTTCACCTTGGACCCACAGGCCGAGCGCATCCTTCGAACTGCTTCCACCGTGGCACCCCCGGCACCATATCCAGTGGATGTCTTCACGAACGCCGCCCCGCCTTCCTCGCCCAGGCGACACGCCCGATCGATCTCCTCATTCGTCAGGGCCGCTGTCTCGATGATCAGCTTCACAGGCCGCTCGTCAGCCGCATCCACCACATCCCGAATCTCCCTGAGCACTCCCGCATCGTCACCGTCCTTGAACAGCCCAAGATTCATCACGACGTCGATCTCGGCGGCGCCATGGTCGATCGCCAGCTCAGTCTCATATCTCTTCGCATCACGGTCCCCGGCCCCATGAGGAAATCCCACCACGCAAATAACTTTCACCGGGGAATCCTCAAGACGGCCGAAGGCACGAATGACCCGCGATCCATGGACACATACCCCGAAAAACTGGTGCTCCAGGGCCTCGTCGCAGAGGCGATCGATGTCGGATGCGGAAGCTGCCGGATTCAACAGCGTATGGTCGATGCATGCCGCCAAAGCGGCCCTCGCAAGGGGTGGAACCTCGTTCATGGTGATAGAATAACCGCTTGTTCAGGGCTGTGGATTTGCGTTCTTGGGGGATATCAGAATCTTCCCATCCCGGATCTCGATCCCACTGAGTTTTTCAAGCCAGGGTGCGAGCTTCGGATCCGTTCCCATCTTGTCTCCGAAATTCGCGTTGCGCATCGCTTCCAGAAGGGCCGGTGGCAGAGACTTGCCTTGCACCTTGAAATCCTGAAGACGGACGTTCAACCGGCCCTCCGAAAGCGATATGGCAAAGGCAGCCTCGCCATTCAAAAATCTACCCGGGAGCGAGATCGGCCCCATCTCATCCAGAGGGATGCTGGCGGTGCCAAGCAAGGTGGACCCATCCAGTCGGATTCGGAAGTGTTTCGCCAGGGGGCCGGAGGCATCCGAGCCTGCGATCAGCTGGTTGGCTTCATCGGCGTTCAGTTCGA
>VHDG01000256.1 GCA_016871475.1 Verrucomicrobiota bacterium | reverse complement strand
TGCGCAAGCTTTCGCGGATTTCGCAGAGGTCTTGGACTTTTCGCAATCTCCAGCGCTGGCTGAGAGTGTGAAGGCGAGAACTGCAACAGAGAGGGACACAATCAGTTTTTTCATAGGTCTTTTATTTGCTACTACGCAGTGAGTTATATGTGGAAATACCGCGCGCACGCGCATATGACGATAAAATCACTCATTTGTTCAAAGAAAAAAACTAATGAATGATCCATGTCTCGAAAATGGACAGCCGCGCCATGAGGAAGACCCACCCTCCCAGGAGACAGGCCAGGATGATGCTGTGCCAGAAAACGAACCTTAAAATGGCACCCTCCTGGCCAAAATAACGAGTTGCAGTGCTTGCAACCACAATGCTTTGTGCATCAACCATCTTCCCCATCACCCCCCCGGAACTGTTCGCAGCCCCCATCATGTAAGGACTCAGTCCCAGTTGTTGGGAGGTGATCTGTTGCAGGCTGCCAAAAAGAACGTTCGAAGCGGTGTCCGATCCGGTCAGGGCCACCCCGAGCCAGCCCAACAGGGTTCCAAAGAATGGATAGAAGTAGCCTGTCTGGGCCATCACCAACCCCAAAGCCGCATCGGCTCCGGAAAACTTCGTGACGTTTCCCAATGCCAGCATCGCTGCAATGGTCATCAGCGAATACCGGACCTTCCACAGGGTCTGAAGGTAAGTGCGTCCAAGGTCTCGAAAGGAACATCCCATGGCCAACCCTGCCAGAATGCTCGCCGCCAAGATGGCGCTTCCCGTGGCTGAGAGCAGATTCAACCGAATCTCCGCAGCCTCCGGTATGGCGTCAGCGGGTGCCACAGGGGGAACGCGTTGGATGAGTCCATGGAGTCCCTCCAGCGGCAGCTTGATGGTGACAGCCCCGTCCAGGCTCTTTTTCACCATGGGCACACTCCACACCAGGATGCACCCGGTCAGAATGATCCAGGGCAGCCAGGACTGGAAGGTGGAGACGCCTGCCCCTGTGGAGTCCTTCGACGTCCCCGCTGCCGACTCGATGGGCTTTTCCAGTGTCTCGATGCGTCGAGGTTGCCAGAATTTGAGAAGCAGGGCTGTTGCTCCGATCGAACAGCCGCCGGAGATGAGGTCCACCAGGTAGGGCCCATGAAAATTGGAGACGAGGAACTGTGGAACCGCGAAAAAGAATCCTGCGGTCAATGCGGCAGGCCAGACTTCCAGGGCGCGACGCCAGCCGCAGTACGCACACACGACCCAGAACGGCACGATCAGCGAGAACGGTGGCAGCTGCCGGCCGACCATGGCGGAGAGCTTGTACACATCCATGCCGGTCACCTGGCTCAACGTTGTGAGTGGAATGCCGAGCGATCCGAAGGCAACGGGCGCTGTATTCGCGATCAGGGCCAAGCCTGAGGCGTGGAGAGGCTTGAAACCCAGCTGCATCAGGATCGATCCCGTGATCGCAACGGGCGCTCCGAATCCAGCCACGCCTTCGATGAAGGCTCCGAAGGAAAATGCGATCAGGATGAGCTGAACCCTCGCGTCGGGTGCGATGGCCATGAGGCTTTGTCGAAGCCGGTCAAATCGGCCGCGATCAACGGTGAGCTGATGCAGGAAGAGCACGTTCAGGATGATCCATCCGATCGGGAACAATCCGTAGACCGCTCCGTAAACCGTGGTCAGGCCTGCCATGGTCGCGGGCATCTTGAAGACGAAGACTGCGACGCCCAGGCTGACGGCCAGGCCGATCATGGCTGAGACATGGATCCGGACGTGGAAGCAGGCGATGCATAAGAGGAGCGCCACCACAGGCAGGGCCGCGGCGATTGTGGACAGCGTGGTGTTGCCGAGAGGATTGTAGTTCTGGAACCACAGTTCGGGAGTCATGAGATGGCGCACTCTGGGAATGAGGGTGCCCAAGTTCAATCCAGAATTCGTTTGAAACGACGACGGTTGAACACGGCTCAGGCCAAGCCGCACCACCGGTTGCCTTGGAGCTGGAAACAGGAAGGGCCCCGCCTCGAACTCACGCAACATCCCGGCGAGCGCGGCTTTCGTCGAACCTCATCGCATCCCCTCGCGGAGACGCTTCGGTTCCCCTCACCCCGTGCTTTCCCTTCGATAAGCATCCCGCAGGACCTGCATGGAATGTCTCGCAGGAACAGCGGAGCCCTGCTGCTCCAGATGCATGCGGATCTGGGCAAGGCATCCTATGTTTCCGGACGCCACGATTTCAGCCCGTGTGTCGATGATGGCCCTCGCCTTTGAAGCCCCCAGAGACTGTGCCACCTGGGGCTCATCCAAATTGTAGCTCCCCGCGCTGCCGCAACAGAATTCCCCCCCTGAGATCTCTTGAAGCTCGAGTCCGGGGATGGAGCGCAACAGCGACCTGGGCTCGTCCCGCACACCCTGTGCATTCGCCAGATGACAGGCATCATGGTAGGCGACTCGTATCGGCCATGAGCACTTCGGCGGCACAAGCCCGAGCTCATGGAGGAAGGACGAGACGTCTTTCACCCGCTTGCCAAAGCACCTGGCTTTGTCCTCCAGAGGTGTTCCGCGCAACACCAGCGCATATTCATGCATCGCAGAACCGCAGCCCGCCGCGTTTGAAAGTATCGCATCGACGTCGGCTGGAAATGCATCCAACTGCTGACGGGCGAACTTCCGTGCGGCAGCCAGATCTCCCGTATGCCACGCCAGGCCACCACAGCATCCTTGTGTTCGCGGCGCCACCACATCGACACCGTTTCGACGTAGGACCTCGATGGTGGCTGTATTGATGTCCGGATCCAGGACCTGCTGGGCACATCCGAGCAGCAGGCCGACGCGGGCCCGTCGTGGCCCCGATCCCTCCGTGAACTCCGGCCAGGTTTGTGCAGCAGGCAGATTCGCGGGAATCAGGTCCAGCATCGGCCGAAGCATCCTGGGGGACCAAAGCCCGATTTTTTTTATCCATCCCCCGGCCTGCATGGCCGCTCGGAACCGACGTGGGTAAGGAAGAGTCACGCGGGTGAGCAGACGTCGGAGCCGGTCTGCAAAGGGTCTTTTGAAATGTTTTTGTGCCACGGCGCGGAAGGGGCTGATCAGATCGCGATAAGGCACGCCACTCGGACACGCAGGTTCACAACTCAGGCAGCCCAGGCATCGATCCACGTGAGGCTGGGCTTCCTCCCAAGGCAGCTTCCCTTCCAGCACCTCCTTCATCAGCACGATCCGTCCGCGCGGGCTGTCCATTTCCTGTCCGAGCTCCCGGTAGGTGGGACATGCGGCGAGGCAGAATCCACAGTGCACGCAGGTGCTGACTGCTTCCGACATGGCAGATCCCATCGGGCCCAGCTTGTCTGTTTGGATTTGGTGTAGCATCAGCGGGAAAGCGTCGGAAAGCGGTTGAGGGGATCGAAGGCGTGCTTCACCGCGGCTTCGATCTGCGTGACGCGGCGTCTGCCCATGCACCATCCACCAGGATCACCCCGGAGCATCATGGCCTCCAGCCCGAGTTGTGCGAGGGATGTTTGCAAAGCCGCGTGGATGGTCGGGTCGGCCCAGCTCAGGAACGCGACGTTGCATGCAGCGCTGAAGTGGACCTGCATCGTGGGCAGGGAGCCGATGACCTTCGCACATTCGACAGCGCTGGTGGGAACGAGGGGGACTTTCGCAAGCGCGTGCCCAGGCGGGCTCCATGCGAATTCAGCCATGGCCGCCCAGATCGATGGATCCTCGACGGTGAACTCGCGTTTCAATGCGCGTCCCATGTCGGATGCCATGAGGTTCAGTGCCCTATTGGGGCCTGCGAGACGAGCGAGCACGTGGCGGGCTCCGGTTGGGATCTCAAGGGCATCACAGTCCCATCGCGAAGAGGCGAGCCGGGTGATGAGCTCAACGCTCTCCTCGACGTGTTGAGTCGGGAACCGGAGCGTCAGCTGGGCGGGCGGCCTGGGAAAGACCTTGAAGGTGAGATCCACCAGGGCACCGAAACATCCGAGGCTGCCCACGAAAAACTTCGGAACATCGAATCCCGCGGCATTCTTGACGACCTTTCCTCCGAGGCGCAGGAGGCGTCCCTCTCCGTCCATGAAGCGGATGCCGAGGATGAAGTCGCGAATTCCTCCGTGTCGGTGTCTCCCTGGACCGCTGAGGCCGGATGCGAAGGCTCCGCCGAGCGTGCCTCCTGACTCGACAAGCATTGGATCGAAGGGGAGTCGCTGGTTTCGGGAGTCCAACGCCGCGATCACCTCTCTGAGCGGAGTGCCCGCAAGCGCTGTGAAGGTGAACTCCTCGGGGTCGTATTCCGTGATCCCTGAGAGCTGACGCAGACCGATGGAACTTCCTGCGGACGCGATCAATGCGGGCTTGGTACGGGCACCTTCGATGGAAACCCGGGCGGAGGCCAGAATGGCATCCCGCAGTTCCGTCACGGACGAGGGTGTCAGGGTGGGGCTCATTCGCGGGAAGCCAGTCCTGCCTTCTCCAGCGGATGAAGGCCATGAAGTTGAAGCGATGGGGCCGTGCCTGCCGGAAACATTTTGCCCGGGTTCGAAATCTTTTTCGGATCGAAAGCCGCATGGATCCTCTCCATGAGCCGAATCTCCGCCGGGCTGAACATGTCAGGAAGGAACTCCCGTTTCTCCATCCCGATGCCATGTTCCCCGGTGATGGATCCTCCCATCTCCACGCACATTTTAAGAATGCGACCTGCCAGCTGTTCGGCGCGTTCCAGAGCGCCCGGGACCCGGCCGTCAAACAGGATCAGCGGATGCAGGTTTCCATCCCCTGCGTGGAAGACATTGGCGACGCGAATTCCTGACTCCGAGGCCATCCGTGCGATCTTTCGAAGGGCTTCGCCCAATCGGCGTCGCGGGACCACTCCGTCCTGGACGATGAAGTCGGGTGAGAGGCGTCCCACGGCGCTGAAAGCGCTCTTGCGGCCTTTCCAGATGGCGAGGCGTTCAGCGCTGTCGCGGGCAGGACGCATCTCCACCGGACGGCTTGCGCTGAGGATGGCTTCCAGCTGTGTTCTCTCGACCTCCACAGCCTCTCTGGGCCCTTCGAGCTCGACGATCAGCACGGCTTCGCATCCCGGCGGGTAATCTGCATGAACAGCCGCTTTGGCAGCCTCGAGCGCAAGTGCATCCATGATCTCAATCGCGCCCGGCAGCAGTCCGCTGGCGATGATGGCGGCCACGGCATCTCCTGCTTGCTCGAGGGATTGGTAGCCTGCCAGGACGGTGTGAAACCGATCCGGCTTGGGCAGGAGCTGCAGGGTGATCTGCAGGGCGATGCCGAACAATCCTTCATGGCCCGAGAAAAGCCCGCACCAGTCGGGGCCGATGAACTCGCGGCTACCCGTTCCCCATTCCACGACCTCACCTGTGGCCAGCACGGCCTTGATGGCGAGGACGTGGTTGGCGGTCATCCCATGCTTCAGGCAATGAGCGCCGCCGGAGTTGAAGGCGATGTTGCCTCCGATGGTGCAGATGGACTGGCTCGAAGGATCGGGAGCGTAGTGAAGGCCGAAGGGGGAGGCAGCTTGTGTGACGTGTGTGTTGATGACGCCCGGTTCGACAACAGCGGTGCGTGTCGTGGGATCAATGTGAAGGATGCGGTTGAGCCTGTTGAGGGCGATGACGATCCCGTTGGCGACCGGCAGGGATCCACCCGAGAGGCTGGTTCCGCTGCCACGGGCGACGAAGGGTATGCCCAGCTCATGGCAGAGTCGCACGATGTCGATGGTCTCCTCCTGGGTTTCAGGGACCACGATGGCATCAGGGCGGGCGCGAAATGCGGTCAACCCGTCGCTCTCATACGAGGCCAGTTCCGCGGGTCGGGTGAGGATCCTTTCAGCCGGGATCAGGGTCGAGAGGCGTTGGAGTACGACAGATGCCATCCTTTTAACGGAGGATTGTGCGCAGCGCAGCGAGGACGAGGTCCACGTTGCGGGTTGTGGCCCCTTGTCCCATCAACCCGATTCGCCAGGCCTTTCCGGCCATCACACCCAGACCTGCACCGATCTCGATGCCATAGTCTTCGAGCAACCGTTTTCTCACGGGGGCGTCTTCGGTTCCCTGGGGGATCCCGATGCAGTTGAGTGAATGAAGAGATCGTTTTGGGATATACGACA
>VHDG01000255.1 GCA_016871475.1 Verrucomicrobiota bacterium | reverse complement strand
AAGGGTCTTGGTGGCCGGGAGATCTGTGCATTGAGCCAGTTTACGGTAGATCTCCACCCGTTGCTTGGAGTCCTGGATGTACTGAAGCGGAATGTATGCGGGCTCACGGACCACCGGTGCCTCCTCCTGCTCAACCGGCTCGGATCCGTCCGAATCCTCCAGCATCCAGACCGCCGTCTCCCTCGGAACGGAGATGTCCCATTTTGGGCGTTTACGATAGGTTTCTGAGGCCTCTGTATCGTTGTGTCGCAACACGGCTTCCTCAGCGGGACTCCGAGCCAGAAAATCCAGTCGCAGGGTGACGTCGGTGCGCGGAGCTTGGGGCAGGCCTTTCAAGGCTCGTACGCTTTGCTTCAAGAGCTGGCAATAGAGCTCAAACCCCACCGCGGTGATGTGACCGCTTTGTTCCGGCCCTAGCAGGTTGCCGGCACCCCGGATCTCGAGATCCCGCATCGCGATCTTAAAGCCGCTCCCGAGCGACGAATACTGTTTGATGGCGCTGATTCGTTTGCGTGCATCGCTCAACAACCCGGCATGTCTGGGAATCATGAGATAGGCAAATGCCTGATGCTTGTATCGACCCACCCGTCCCCGGAGCTGATACAGGTCGCTCAACCCAAAGCGATCTGCACGATCGATGATGATCGTGTTTGCGTTGGAGATGTCGATGCCACTCTCGATGATCGTTGTGGATAGAAGCACATCCGCTTCGCCGTTGACGAACCGTGTCATCACTTCCTCCAGTTCGGCGGGATCCATCTGCCCGTGACCGACTGCGAACCTGGCATGGGGTACCAGCGCTTTGAGTTTCCGGGCGACCTCCTCGATGTCCATCACGCGGTTGTGCAGGAAGAAAACCTGTCCCTGGCGGTTCAGCTCTCTCTGGATGGCGTCACGAATCACGCGTTCGTCGTACTGGCAGACCACGGTCTCCACCGGCAGCCGATCCTGCGGCGGCGTCTCGATCGTGCTCATGTCGCGCGCTCCCGTGAGCGCCAGATGCAGCGTCCTGGGGATGGGGGTTGCGCTAAGGGTCAGGACATCGACAAGTTTTCTCAGGAGCTTGAAACGTTCCTTGTGCATCACACCGAAACGCTGCTCTTCATCGATCACGACGAGGCCAAGATCCTTGAAGACGATGTCCTTTTGGAGCAGGCGATGCGTTCCGATGACGATATCGACAGCGCCGGTCGCGAGCAGCTCAATGACCTGCCGGATTTGGCGTGGCTTCCTGAACCGCGACAGAATCTCCACGCGAATGGGATAGTCGGCCATCCTTTCCCGGAACGTGTTGTAGTGTTGTTGGGCGAGGACGGTTGTGGGGACGAGGATGGCTGCCTGCTTGCCGCCCATGACCGTTTTGAAGGCCGCACGGATCGCCACCTCCGTCTTGCCGTAGCCCACATCGCCACAAATCAGGCGGTCCATGGGTTTGGGACGTTCCATGTCCCGCTTGGCGTCCAGAATGGCTTTCATCTGGTCGGGGGTCTCTTCGTAGAGAAAAGACCCTTCAAATTCTCTCTGCCACGTGTTGTCGGGCGGGAACGGGTGTCCTGCTTCGGTTTCGCGAGATGCCTGGATCGACAGAAGCTCCGCCGCCAGGTCTCTCACTGCCTCTTCGGCTTGTTCCCGGGCTTTCATCCATCGAGTCCCTCCCAGGGTGTTGAGAGGAGGGCGGGCCTTGCCGGTACCGACGTATTTGCCGACGAGATGCGATTCGCTTACCGGGACGTACAACTTGGGAGCTGGCTCTTCAGGATCTCGAGGGGCGTATTCGATCACGAGACATTCCTCCCCGGCGGAATCGCCAAGCGCTGTGCGGCCTTTTCCTTTCTCGGGGGTGGGCTCGAGGGTCTTTAATCCAAGGAAACGACCGATGCCGTGTTGCAGATGAACCACGTAGTCACCTTCCGTCAACTCGGTGAAGTCAATGTCGAGCGCTGATCGTACAGCAGCAGCATGCGGAGATTTCATCCTTCGGGGCCGCTGCACCTTGAACCGGCCGAAGACTTCCGCATCGCTGACCACCACTGCTTTCGCTTGTTGGCAGAGAAATCCCCTGCCCAGGACACCCAAGACCGCCTCGGGCGGGTCGGAGTCTCCCTTGAAAGCCATCTCTTTCCAGATCTCTCCGAACCTCTGTCGCTCGCCTTCGTTATTGCAGACCACCTGGACCCGGTAGCCCTGCCTTAACCAGCGGTGGATCTGACCAAAGAACTCGATTCTTTGAGCCTCAGCCGTCGCGGTGTCGGCCATGCGTGTACCCAGAGGTCGGAAGGCTTCCAGGCTTTGGAGCTCGAACTCTGCTGATTCCGCGGGAGATTCCTCAGCAGACGGCTCTTCGATCGATAGAGTGTGTGCCTCGCGCGACGCGGCCTGCTCTCGAAAGTCCGTCCATGAGAGCAGGAAGGGATCGTTCACCGGCACCTGGGAGAAGTAGGCATTCGCCTGGATCTCCACTGCGGCGGTGTCAGCGGTGAGCAGAATGGTTCCCTTCGGCACATGGTCCAGGAGAGATCCCAGACTCGGCGCGGACGAACTGTCTTTGGAAAGTAGTCGTTTTAGAATCCCCAGTTCACCAGCCGGGGATAACACGATCTGCTCAGTGGCATCCTTGGAGAGCTGAGTGTTTGGATCGAACCAGCGGAGCGAATCAAGATCGTCACCGAAGAACTCAAGCCTGACCGGCCAAGGGGATGTGAGCGGGAAGATGTCGAGAATGCCTCCTCTGAGAGCGAGCTCTCCCTTGTGATTGATCTGAGCCTCAGGTTCGTAGCCTTGTTCCTCGAGCCATTCCACCAGGTCCAGCGGATCCACGTGGTCGCCTTTGCGGAGGATCCTTGAACGCGACCTGATATCCTCGGGGGAGAAAGTGCGTTGCATCAAGGCGGTGACGTGAGTGGTGATCACGGGCGCCCAATCCGATGTCTTGAGGTTGGTGAGGGCCAGCAGTGTTTCAAGTCGCTCGCTCAGGACGTCGGCGTGTGGGAGCTTGGACTCGTGGGGAAGGATGTCCCACGCCGGATAGAAAAGGAGCGGACAGACGGTATTCGAAGCGAGGAACTTTCCGGAGGATGGCTTCCCAGCTGCGCCCAGGTCTTCGGCCAGCCAGGTTTGCAGGTCCTGGTGGCAGAGCTCCTGGGCTTTCACGCCATCCAGAACCACGAGGATTGGGGACTGGGGCTTGGCGATTCGCAACGCTGCGGCGAGTACGGGGAGAGCGGACGGATGAACGCGATGGCAGCGGGTGTTCCCCGGCATCTCGATCGAACGCAAAAGTCCGCGGAACGCAGGAGCTTCGGTCAATTGAGCGAGGAGTTTCGAATGGATCAACCCGGTCGGCACAGTGCGCGGAGGCTAAGCAGGAAGGCGCGATGGAGTCGAGCTGCGTTCCTCAGGGGAGGAGCAGCGGGAGGAGGATCCGGAAACAACTCCCTTCGCCGGGCGTGCTTGAGACTTCGATACGTCCCCCGTGCGACAAAACGATGCGCCGGGTGATCGGCAAACCGAGACCCGAGCCGGCTTTCTTGGTGGTGAAGTGTTCCTCGAACAGCTGCGACATGTTTGACGCCGAGATGCCAGAGCCCGTGTCCCGAACCGAAATCTCCAGACAGGTTTCAGCGACCTGGCCTTCCCGCAGGACCTCGACGACCTCCGATGTGCCCACCGAGAGCCTGCCGTTTGCGCCCATGGCTTCCAATCCGTTCATCATCAGATTGAGGACCGCTTGTTCCAGCTGCTGGGGTTCCGCCCGCACGCGCGATCGTGGTGCCTGGAGTTGTTGTTCGAACTCGATGTTGCGCGATCCGGCCTGGAATTGAACGATTTGAACCAGCTCGGGAATGAGCGTGTGCAGGTTGACCGCCCGAAGCTCGAGCTTGGGCTGTGAGACCTGCAGGAGCCGCCCCGCCGCCGCGGAGACCTTGTCCAGTCCATGCCTCACCACGCGCGCCATCTCCGCCTTCGGCTGTTTCTCGAGCAGTAGATCCACAAAGGTCCTGAGGGCTACCAGGGAGTTTTTGATTTCATGGCCCACCTCCCACATCAGCTGGGGTTGAGCCGGTATCACCGTGTCTTGGGTTTGCAAAGGTGATGTGTCCGCGGGGGCTGCGACGCGTCGGATCGCCACGGTCATGAGCTCGGCGCTGGATGATCCTGGTCTCGCGCTGCTCGGCATCATGTCGACCTCAAGCGGAATCAGCGCGTCGGATGGATCCGGCCCCTTCCACAGGAGCAGGGCATTGCAGACGGGGTGACCTGAGCGACGGACATCCTGAACCATTTCGCAGAAGGCTGGGTGAAGGAGATCCAGCGGGGCCGGACATTGCGTCACCATCCCATGTGAGAGAAAGGCAAGAGCCCCTGGTGTGGCGGAGATCACACGCTCCGCAGCGTCCAACAAAAGCAGTGCGCTGCGGAAGCTTCCTGCTTCCGATGAAATAGGCCCGGTGCGAACGTCCAATGCTCTGGGCTGAGGCGCCATACGAATCATTTCTCCCGAATCGATCCGAAAACATCAGGCCTGTAATTGGCGAAGCGCTTTGTCAGTTCGGATTATGGTTGCGGCGGAAACATAGCGAGGGTTCGAAACCTTACCAAGAGGAAATATTTGCCTCCGGGGGAGCCTGGAACGCGCTTCACTTTTCACTCCCCGCAAGGTCGGACGCGCGGTTCGTTGTCCATCCCTTGGGCAGCTCCTTGATTCAGGGATTGGAGAGGCAAAACCGCGGATGACGCAGATGAACGCGGATAAAGACGGACCTTCGATCGAGGTTGTCGTTGCTTAGCCGGAACGATTCAGTAGGCCAGCGGCCATTTGCTTGATCCTCTTGCGAAGTGCTTCGTTGTTCGTCGCTTACGTATTTCGATTCAATACGCGCGCTCCTCACGCCTCGCTCTTCACAAGAGTCTGCTGCGCAACTGTCCACCGTCCTACTGAATCGTTCCGGCTTAGGTACGCCCAGGAAGGCACACCCCAAAGGGATGGACAACGGGCTGTGCGTCCGACTTCGATGAGAGTGAACGACCGCACGAAGGAATCCTGGGCATCGACGCCGTGCAGCCGATCAGGATGACGATTACGAGGAGGGTGGCGGCGGGGAAAGTGCGTGCTGGGCAAACGGCCGGTAGCTGGTAGTTTCACCGCGTGCCGACGAAGATTATTGCTGTCGCTAATCAGAAGGGTGGCGTGGGTAAGACCACGACCGCCGTGAATGTCGCTGCCTGCCTCGCGGCCATGGGACGTCGAACCCTGCTCTGGGATCTCGACCCACAGGCCAACGCAACCAGCGGCGTGGGGCTTGAAAAGATCGAGGGTGCCAGCTCGTACCGAGCTCTGTTGGGAGAGGGCGTCCTGCAGGACAAGATCCAGCGCACCGCTTTCGACCGGCTCGATGTCATCCCCAGCGAGGTGGACCTGTGTGGGGTGGAGATCGAGATGGTGCGGGGCGAGAATCACCTGCGCAAAGCTGCGGATCTCATCGCGCCGGTCGTCGCCGCGAATTCCTACGACTACATCATCATCGACTGCCCGCCTGCATTGGGAGTGCTGACTCTCAACGCATTCGGAGCGTCCCATGGGATCCTGGCGCCTCTTCAGTGCGAGTATTACTCCCTCGAAGGCATCTCGATGATCCATCGCGTCATCAATCCGATCCGAGAATCAGGAGTGAACCCCAGCCTGACCCTCATGGGAGTGGTGATGACGATGCACGATGCACGGACGAAACTTTCGAATCAGGTGGTCGATGAAGTCCGCCAGCATTTTGGCGATCTGGTCTTCGAGACGGTGATTCCCAGAACCACGCGTCTGGCTGAAGCGCCGAGTTTCGGCAAGCCCATCATCCACTATGACTCGTACAGCGCGGGTGCCTCTGCCTACGAGGTGCTCACCCAGGAGCTTGTGGATCGACTCGAGGCTGAAAAGCCCAAGGACGCTCTCTCCGTCTGACCTGATCCCGCGGGCCTCTTCGGATCTTGCCGGCCGACTTCACCGACACGGCTCAATTCGGCTCAAGCCTTTCCGGTTTGGGAACTCATCGCGTCCTGATCACAGAGCAAGGTGACGTTTGGATGAAGCCACAGGAAGGTTGCCGGAAACCGGGTCT
>VHDG01000254.1 GCA_016871475.1 Verrucomicrobiota bacterium | reverse complement strand
CAGCAGGTGCCATGCGCCATCCTGCTGGATCGTATCTATCGGTTTCCAATCGCCGGAACCCGGGTGCGGAATTACGACGGGCTGGCAGGGCAGCTTCTCTTCGCATTCCTGTTGGAGAAGGAAGCCTTGACCTGGTGCGACAACCGGTTGAGTGCCGATTGGGACCGCCTTCCGGATGCAGCTGATGAGTTGCGGCGTGAACTGGCGTCGCTTTATCGGATGAGCGCCAACTGTTCCAAGCTCAGTTTTTGGATCGAGGCTCACGACCTGATCAGCCGCTATGTCCGGCCCAATGTGGCATCGGTGTGGAAGCGGGAGTCCCGTGCCATTGACAGTGAGGCAGAGCCAACGAAGTGGATCGCGCGGGTGTTGGACGATGAGTTTCCCCTGGGTCACTTTCATATGAACCTGAAGCGTCAGCTTGCAGCCCGCATGGGCACGGTGAAGTGAATCGACAACTTCTCGAGGGTACGCATGCTCTGCCCCTGAATGTTCTCTGACCGCATTTCTTCCACTCACCGGAGTTTTGTTCCATGAGTCGGGGTGTTGTTTTCGCCGCCTTGGCTTATGCGATCTGGGGACTGTTTCCCATCTATGTGAAGTCGCTGAGACCCACCCCCCCTGGTGAGATCCTGGCCTATCGCATGGTCGGAACCCTCGGTTTTGCGCTGCTTGTGCTTGGGCTGATGCGTAATTGGGACTGGGTGCGGGCGCTGAGGCGGGAGCCGCGAAAAATTCGGCTCTTCGCGGCAAGTGCAGCGATGATCACGCTCAACTGGGGGATCTTCATTTGGGCCGTCAACACTGGTCATGTGGTGGACTCAAGCCTTGGCTACTTCATCAATCCGCTGACCAACGTGCTTCTTGGCTGGGCTGTGTTTCAGGAGCGTCTTCGGCGCTGGCAGTGGACTGCTGTCGGGATCGCAGCTGCAGGCGTAGCGTGGCTCGCCTGGCAGTCCGGAGGGATTCCCTACATCGGCCTGGGACTTGCGATCAGCTTTTCCGCTTATGGGCTGCTTCGAAAGATCGCCCCGCTGGGTTCCCTGCAGGGGCTTGCGCTTGAAACCGCTCTGCTGGCGCCCGCCGCGATGCTTTATCTCGGATGGCTGGCCCTGCGGGGAGAGAACACTTTCCTGAACAGCGATGCCTCCATGCAGTTGCTTCTCTTATCGAGCGGTCCCGCGACCGCGATCCCTCTGCTCCTGTTCGCTGCGGGGGCCCGTCGAATTCCTTTTTTACAGCTGGGCCTTCTCCAATACATCGGTCCTTCCTTGCAGCTGATGATCGGCATCTGGGTCTATCATGAACCGTTCCGCGCCGTGCAGATGATAGGCTTCGGAATGATCTGGCTCGGGCTGGGGGTGTACCTTCTCGAAACTGCCCTTCAGCCATCAGGCCAGGGCAAAAGCACGACCCCCACCTGAATGCATCTGCGCGGACCAGGAGGATTCTGATCCGCGCAGAGGCCGATACAATGCGGCTTACTCGATGCGGAGCCGGAAGAACCGCGAGCCGAGCCCGGAAGGCGAATGTTCGAACTCCAAATCGCCGTTCTCTCCGACGGTCATCTGAGCTTCAAGTTTCCATTCGCGTGCTGAGCCGATGGATTCGGTGGACTCTATGATCGCCCGGGATCTGGCTGCTGCTGTGGCGCGCAACTGGAGCTTTCCATTCGCGGAAAGCTGCCACCGGGTGATGCGCGGCGGGGTGGCATCGGGGGGTGCCGTCACGATCACCCGGAACTGAGCCCTGGCCGAGGCTCCCTGCCGGTCCGAGACCTTGATCGTCAGATGCGCAGTCCCGGCTCGCCCTGCAACCGGCGCCGGTGCCCTGGAATGCCCCGGTGATCCGGACGGTTTCATGCGCGCCAAGCTGGTCGTTGGCATAAAGCAGCAGTCCTCCGTTTCCGCTCCCGAGTTCGCCGGCAAGGGTGGCGGTGACGGTGGAATCCGCGTTGTAAACGTAGGCCTGGCCACCGTTGTTGATGCCGTCTCCATCGATCTTCACGCGTGGTTGCAGATCGGAATGTTTCAAGATCAACCGGCCCTGGGCCTCGCCGCCATCGCCCACGATTTCAACAGTCTTATTCCCCGTTGTGTTACCCAGCAGGATGGCTCCGGAGTCGCTGACACCATACTTTGATCGGAGCGCGATGGCTTGCTTCCCGGTTACGGTCTTCACCTCCACCAGTCCGCCCGAAGTGGCGTCCGTCGTTTCCTGTCCGCGCAGGACGATTGTTGGGTCTCCGTTCAGGGTCTTGACGGAGACGAACCCGGCTTTGTCTCCGTTTTCTGCTCCTGTGATCCGGAGAGTCTCCTGGGTGGCGAGTGCGTTGTAGAACAGCAATCCGCTGTTGGTGTTGCCCGGGTCGGAATCGAGCACGAGCACATTGGTGCCGCTCTTGTTCTTGAAGCGAATCAACCCTGTGGCGTTTGTTGAGCTACCGTCTTGTGCATCGAGTTCCAGCGTGGTTGTGCCCGATCCATTCTTTAGCAGCAGCTGTGCCCCGCCCGAGCCGCTATCTGCCGCGACGAGCCTGACGGTGTCGTGGGTGCCCGAGGATTCATACAACTTCAGGCTCCCACCTGCGGAGCTGCTGCCTGCTTCCAGTGAGACCCGTGTCTGGTCTGCACCGGATTTGAGAGTCACAACGCCCGCCTGGGAGCTTCCGCTGGTCGCTCCGCCCAGCGTCAGACCAGGAGCCAATGCGGTTCCGTCAATTCCACCGGGGACCACCGTCGCTGCCGTCATCGCGAAGCCTACTGAGGCAATCCGCGTGTCGGGTGCCAGCTGTTGAATGCCGTTGGTGCCATCGTCGAACCACACCCGAAGGAAAACGTCGCGATGGTCTGCAAAGATGCTCGGCTGAATGGCACGGGTCATTCCGTTGATGGCACGATCTCCGAGCAGGATCGAATACAGCCCGTTAAGGACGGCGATGTTGGAGAGGGTCGTGAGAGGAGCGCCTCCACCAGTGCTGAATCCGTCGCGACTCCAATAGGTGTTGGTTCCCTGACGATCCACCAGGGCGAACTTGAAGGCCCCTGCGCCCGTGAAAGGCTGAGCGTTGACCGTGATGTAGCCTTGGTACTGCATCATCCTTGGGACCTTGGCGAGGGCTTGTGGTTTTCCTGGGCCGAAAAGCAGGACCGACAGGCAGAGGGATAGGAGTGTGCAGGACTTCATATGGTTTTTCATGGTGTTTGGGTGTGACGACGGGCGAGTTGCTTCGTGGAACCACCGGGCCGGATCAACCCGGTGTGACGTTTCAGAATCCGCAGGGCGGTTGTTTCAACGTCGGAGCAATGGATCGGTTGTCGTATGTATGTCCCCTTGCGGACGCCTTCCGATAGTCGAAGGGGGAGCGACTTATCGGACCCTGTGTGCTGTCCGAGGGGTCATGACGCAGCTCCACCTCAGGCGTTACAGGGGGAGTGCCGGGAGAATGTCTCTCTTTTCATGCCTCGTCCTGTAACGTCGCTCTGTCTCATGCGTCAGTAGGGCAGATGCGATGTCACTTGTGGAAGACCCTCAAATCTCAGAGGCGTTGGATTCAGAGCCGATGGCTCGCTTGTTGCCGCAGGTCCGCCTGCGCGACGAAGCCGCTTCCCGTCAGCTGGTCGATCGATTGTACCCACTTGTTTCGCGCATCGTGCGCGCAAATCTTCCCCGACGCTCGGAGCCAGAGTATCTGATCCAGGAGATCTTCATGAAGATGTTCACCAAGCTGGACCAGTTCAGGCATGAGGTTCCCTTTGAACATTGGGTTTCGAGGATTGCGGTCACAACCTGCCTGGATCAGCTACGCCGTCAGAAGGCTCGACCCGAGCTGCGGTGGGGGGATTTATCAGAGGAGGATCAACAGCTGATGGATTCGCTCGCCGCCACTGAAACCCCTGTGGATGCAGATGCTTCGCAGGCCCTGGAGTGGCTGAACAGACTTTTGCAGTCTTTGTCGCCTGATGACGCCTGGTTGCTTCGGAAGGTGGAGATGGAGCAGCGGCCTCTGGCTGAGGTCTGTGCGGAGATGGGTTGGAACAGAGGGCTCACTCGCGTCCGGCTTTTTCGGGCGCGCCGGAGATTGCAGAAAGAATTTAGCGCATTGGAGAACCGTTGATGAAAGATCATTCCACTAAACTTCGCAGGCTGATTGAGCTGGCGCGCCGGGCACCGACGGATGACCTGGCGAAGGATTCCGTTGCCGCGCCTTACGGCTTTGCAAGTCGAGTGGCTGCAGGCTGGTGTCGGGCGCCTCAGGCCCGGGTTGCCGATCTCTGGGAGCGTTTTTGTTGGTGGGGTGCTGCGGTTAGCGCCTCTGTTTGCCTTCTGGTATCGGTTGCCCAGCCGACCTCAGCCGAGGGGGATGCCTTCGAGCTCCTGTTTCATGCCCACGCCCAGAGCCAACAACTTTTCTAAGTCATTGAATTCCTTGCAGAACATTCGGATTGCCATCCTGCTGATGGTGATTTTCGGGGCAGGCTTGATGACAGGGCGTTGGACGGCGCCCAAGCCTTCTATTTTGATTCCCACGGCGAGCGGCAGAATTGCCATGGCTGATGAAGTGATGTCCCGGTTGAGGCTGCTGTTAGCCCTAAGACCTGAGCAGGAGCGGACCCTTTCTCCGTTGGTCAACGAGATCTCGGAGGAGGTCGCTCAACTTCCTCCAGCTTCCGTGGAACGGGTGGAAGCACTTCGTCGGTTTTGGAAAAAGATGGAACCACTGCTGGCGCCTGAGCAAAAACCCGCTTTTGAGAGGCATGTGCGGGAGAGTGAAAATCGCATGCGAAGAATGATCTTGAACCGCAACCGTTCGAATGGACTTACGAACTCCTCTTCAGGGATCCAGCCTGCTCCTTCTCCGGTCCGGTAGGTCTAAATGCTTGACTCTCCGGACTCACTTCGAATAGGTAATAACCCGGCATCCAGAGTTTTACTTACTGCCTCTGAGTTCCACCGGGGGCAGCCGAGTATGCGTTGCATGCGTGAAGACTTACAATCGAGGGTTCGGTTCGACCTCCAAGGACTCGAGCCGAGAGTTCTTCTTGCCGCCGATCCCGTCATGGGATCTGCGCCCGATTCTTCGTTCCCGGGTGGTGGTGCTTCACTTTTGCCAACAGAGGAACATCAGCTTGACGAGCCTGTGGGCGGGGTGCGGGCTGACCCGCTGGTTTACCAGCCGGTTAATCCGGTAGACGCCCTCTTTGATCAGGCGGCGCTGGCTGCGGCTCCGCTCGCGGCTGATCCGACTGATCGGACCGATCTGACGGATCCGACGAATCGCGCTTCCGAGCAAGCCCCGGCAGAGCCGGGTAGCCCCTCCTCTTCGGGTAGCTCTCATTCAGTTCTCCCTCCGGAAAACTCTCCTGAGCCCGCTGGGCTTCCGATTCAGCACTCCGGGCTCGACCCGCCCTGGTTCTCTGTACCTGAGCTGGCTGATAGCGGGGCTTTTCTTCAACCGCCCCCGGTCAACCTGACCAAGGTGGCAGCACTTCGCGCGGGTCTTACTGCTTTGTATGGCGCCATTGGCACCACACACTCTACCTCTGCGTTCACAAGCCAGCGGTTTCCACTCTTCGTAAATACCTCATTTGGAAGCCTCATCGCTTCTTCGGGACTGCACTCGGGCCTCCAGGCCGATGTCTTTACCCCTCTCGATAACTGGCTTCGTGATACCTCAGGTCCTACCGACACGGCTCTCCTGACCCAGATCAATGCCCTCGCGCCGATCGTCCCAGGCTCGGTGAACCTCAACAACGTCGGTACCCAGATCAGTTACGACCTCCACATCAAGCTCACTCGCTCAACCAACGTCTCCCTTCGCCAAGTCGTTGACTTCCCTGATGCCGGGGTCAACAACCAAACCCTCGACGGGACCGCCACCCTCAATGTGGTGATGGACATGACCTTCACCTTCGGCGTCGATGAGTCGGCTGGTTCCGATCCTCAAGCCTTCTACTTCACCGTTGGACGGTTGGAGTACCGGGCGGAGACGAATGGCGTTGCACTCGTGACCATGACCGGTTCTTCGGGCACAGACCCCAAGGGCACTCTGACCTTGGAGTCAGCGCTACTGGTTCAATTTGTCCCACCCGTTGCAACCGCCCCATATG
>VHDG01000253.1 GCA_016871475.1 Verrucomicrobiota bacterium | reverse complement strand
AGCCGGAACGATTCAGTAGGCCAGCGGCCATTTGCTTGATCCTCTTGCGAAGTGCTTCGTTGTTCGTCGCTTACGTATTTCAGTTCAATACGCGCACTCCTCACGCCTCGCACTTCACAAGTGTCTGCTGCGCAACTGTCCACTGTCCTGCTGAATCGTTCCGGCTAAGAAAGAGGTGACGTGGGCAGGAGCGCAAGGCATGGAGGCGGGGGAAATTTTCGATGAGTGTGTTGCGCCGCCTCGGGAGGCTGAAGCCGGGAAGCGAAAGTCCCGGCAAACAGCCAATACTTCCAACTTCGCTCAAGAGCAACTACGGCGAGACACCTCGGCGGCGGTCGCTGTGCTTGGCTGTTTGGCGGGACCAGACACCGCGGCTTGAGAGGAAGGCAGTCATCCGCCTTATCAGCGCCATCAGCGGTTCAAACGGTTTGATTTTTTAACCGCGGATGACGCGAATTTCACGGATGAGGAAGAGAGGCAATCGAGTGATGGCGATTCGGAATGACGAACCATGCGCCATGAAAAGACTGATCATGATTCTTGCAGCGGCAGTCGTTGCCGGATTCTTGATCGTGAGCACAATTCGCAGGCTTCTCCTTCAGCATGGTTGACTGAGTTCATCAGCTCAGGTATCGAGATCGGGTCCTCCACATCAACCAACTACATTAGATTAGTTATGAAAGTGCGTACACTCCTTACAGCCGGAGTTGGCTTGGCTCTGATCTCACTCGGGTGCCTGCTCCAACCATCGGCCAGGGCGGAGATCATTGCCGACTCCAAAGCGGAATTCTCCGGTATCCAAGGCCAGGGCGGTTGGTCGAACGGCTACCGCAACTACACCGCTGATGGGGGCGGCGACAACTATGACCCCGGTGCCAGCTACATCGAATTTCCGGGCGGTTCAGGTCAAGGGCCATGGGCTGCTGGAGCCCAACTTTGGAACGCAACCTTCTGGGATATGAACACCGCTGCCGCAGGTCCATGGACTGAAATACGAGCCGAAGGTTTGCATCCCAATGGAGCCAATAGCGCTCCTCGTGAGGAATACTGGTGTATTCGACGGTGGTCAGCCACGGAGCTGTCGGCGATCACACCCGTTGCGATCCGCTACAATGTACGCAAGAGCAACCTCGGGGGTGGCAATGGTGTGACCGGTGGCATCTGGATCAATGGTGAACTGAAGGATTCCGTCGTGATCGCTTTCAACAACGGGACGGGTGCCACGCGCACCTATTATGCGAACCTGAGCCCCACGGATGTCGTGGATCTGGCCTTGACCCCGGCTGGGACCGATGGTCTGCGAGGTGATGGCGCGGATGGTTCGGCCAACTGGATGACCATCGACACCACAATCCCTTCGATCCCACGTCAACCCGACGGCAAGCTGTTCATTCCAGCCAACTCACCGGATACCGATGGGGACGGTCTGCCAGATTTCTATGAGAACATCTTCTTCCCTGGTGACCTCAGCAAACTCAGCGGCGCGGGTGATTATGACGCGGACGGGCGTACGGAGTCTCAGGAGCTGGCGAATAGCACAGATCCGACGAAGTCCGACACCGACAGTGACGGACTTACGGATGGTGTGGAGACAAACACGGGCAGTTATGTGAGCACTGCTGACACCGGCACCGATCCGACCAGAGCCGACACCGACGGGGATGGCCGTACCGATGGTGAGGAAGTTTTGGGCTCCCCCACTTCGAACCCTCTGATGGTGGATACTGACGGTGATGGCGACAGCGATGCCGCCGAGGCTAACTCGGGTCATGACCCCAACGATCCAGCCGACAACTTGCTCTCCTCTCTCATCGCAAACTCTGCCACGGAGTTTTCAGGGGTTCAGGGTCAGGACGGATGGTATTACGCCTATCGGAATGCTTCGGCAGACGGGGGGTCTCTTACGACCTACGATCCTGTAGCCAATGTCACGGTCTTGGCGGGTGGAGACGGGCAGGGTGCCTGGGATGGCACAACGCAATTCTGGACCGGCACACAATGGGATCTCCAGACGGCAGCTGCCGGGCCTTGGAGTGAGCTGGGTCGTGAGAATTCGCATCCGAACGGGCCTTCGCCGGTCCACTGGACAGTTCGACGCTGGGAAGCTTCAGAGCTGTCAGGCGTGACCCCGCTTGCCTTGCGCTGGCATGTCCGAAAAGCCAATTTGAATTGCGGCAACGGTGTGACAGGCGGCATCTACGTCAATGGACAATTGATGGACCGGGCGACCATTGCCTTCAATAACTCGGCGGGAGTCGTTCGAACGGTTTACATCAACGCCAAGCCCACCGACAAAGTGGATCTGGTTCTCACCCCTCGCGGCACGGACAACCTGGATACCGATGGTTGCGACGGGAGCATGCACTGGCTGCGTATCGACACCACGCTTCCTGCGATTCCACGGCAGCCAGACGGCAGCCTGTTCATTCCTGCGACCGCGAATGATTCGGACGGCGATGGGCTTGCTGACTCGTGGGAGTTTGCCTACGCCCCGGGTGATCTCAGCGTGTTCACTGGAACTGGCGACAATGATGGAGACGGCCTGAACAACCTGGGTGAAGTGGCTCGTGGTTCACATCCGCTCAAGAGCGACACAGACGAGGACGGATTGTCGGACAATGCGGAGACTGCAACCGGCAAATACGTGAGCACGACTGACACTGGAAGTGATCCGACCAAGCCGGACACAGATGGTGACGGCCGGGGCGACTTCGTTGAAGTGAACGGCACCCCTCAAACCAATCCCAACAGGGCGGACTCCGACGGAGACGGCTTCTCGGACACGGAGGAGCTGGCGAGCGGAACCAATCCGAACGATTCGACGGATAATATTCTGACCTTTGTCATTGCCAACTCGATCGCGGAATTCTCAGGCGAACAAGGCAAGAACGGCTGGTTCAACGGTTATCGCAACTACACTACTGATGGCGGTGAGACCGACTACAATCCGACCGAGCAGTTCATCGCTTATGCGGGCGGGGAAGGGCTGGGTCCATGGGACGGTGTTGAGCAGTTCTGGAACTCGGGTTCCTGGGATCTGGACTTGCAGGCCCGAGGTCCGTGGACGTGGCAGACTTCGCAGGGCATCCATCCCAACGGCGTGAACAGCGCTCCGAATCAGGAACATTGGGCGATCCGCCGCTGGGTGGCAGCCGAGCTCGCAGAGGAAACTCCGGTTGCCATCATCTGGCAGGTCCGAAAGGACAATGCAGCCGGGGGCGGTGTGACGGGATCTCTCCACATCAATGGAGTGCAAGTCGATCACAAGACCATCCCCGGAGGAGATTCAGTGGGTGAGGTTCGACGCTACTACGCGAATCTGCTTCCGACGGACATTGTTGACCTCGCGCTCACACCTCAGGGCCCGACTGATCGCAACGATGGATCGGACGGATCGGTGACGTGGTTCTGGGTGGACACCCGTATTCCTGCCAATCCAACGCAGCCGGACGGAACTCCGTTCGTGCCTGCGAATGGCCTGAAGATCCTCTCGGTGGAACACGACAGGGCTTCGGGAAAGACGACTCTCAAGTGGAAATCGTCTGCGGGCAAGACCTACAAGATCGAAGGTTCGGGGAATCTGCTGGAATGGACATCGGTCGCAACCGGGATTGCCGGAGTTGCGGGCGAGACAAGCCATGTCGAGTCTGGTCAAACGGCCGCCTTCCGATTCTATCGCATTGCAATAGAGTGACAGCGGTTTCCTCTTCCATGCGGGTTTCAAGCTCGCGAGGGAGATGAGTGAGTGTTCAAGACGCCCGCAGAGCCTCCGGCTTTGCGGGCGTCGCTTTTTATCGCTTTGCGGTGGGTCCTGACCGTGGCCCCACATCAAGCTGCGAATCGGGTGGCTCTTGATCGAAATGGAACCGGGCGGCGGCAAAGCGCGACCAGTGCGGACATCTGCAAGGTTCCCTCAGCGACGAGCAACCTCGGGGGGGGCGAAGAGACCTGCCGTTCGGTGGGGTGGCTTGGCAAGCCGCAGGTGGGTTGGGAGTGGGAAGGGGCCGACGTCGCTTAAGGCTTCCGCCTTCGCCAAGCCTACGGCGAGACAAGACGGCACGGCAGCCTCGCTCTCCTTCGGGTAGCGAAGGCTGGTGCATTCGACAGGATTTGAACCTGTAACCTTCTGATCCGAAGTCAGAAGCTCTATCCAGTTGAGCTACGAATGCCCTTGATTTGCCAAGCCTCTCCGAGACGGAGGTCGCCTCGGGAGCGGGATAGTGCCGGGATCAAGGCCGGCGTCAACGATGAAAGCCGCTGCGCACGACCGATGTGACGCAAACTTCCACCATCGTCTGCCGGCCCAAAAACTCCATCAACAGCATCACCCGATCTTTCCCAGGCATCACCCGCGTGACGACCGCCTCCAACCCATGAAACGCTCCCGTCTTCACCGTCACCATCTCGCCTTCATGAACCTCATTGTCGAGCTCGTGCACCTCATCCGTCCCCACCACATGACGGAGCTCCTCAATCACCACGTCGGGGATCGTGGGCCACTGATCCCCAAAATGAACAATCGCGCTCACTCCCGGTGAATAATGGATCCGGTTCAGATCCGTCCGCCAGTTGAACCTGGCAAACAGATAGTTGGGAAAAAGGGACTCCGTAATCTGGATCCGCCCATGCCGGGTGGGCCTCGCGAACCGAACCCGGGGATTCAACACCTCGATCCCCACTTGCTGCCGCAGGCACTTCGCCGCCAGTTGCTCGTGCTTGGGGTGGGTGCGCAAACAGAACCACGCCATGTCCACGGCGGATCCGCCCGTCTTCACCGAACTGATTGTCCCATTTGGTTGCATCGCCGCCGGAACCTATCGCTCCCTCACTTTTCCGCAAAGCAGTAAAACAAGATCCACCTGAAACTTCATTTTGTCGATATCCCCATCTCAGAAAGGACCTCGCGAATGGCTGCCACAAGGTTGTCCATATCCCGGGTGAAGAGCCTGCCCACGTTCCCAATGCGGAAACAGTCCACCTGGGTGAGTTTTCCGGGATAGATCACGTGTCCCTTGTCGGAGAGCTTTTGGTGGAAGGTTTCCAGCGTGAACTTCGGGTCTTTGGGAAACTCGAACGTGGTGATGATCCACCCCTGGCATTGAGCGGGCACATAGGGCTCGAACCCAAGCCGACGCATGCCCTCCACCAAGGCACGGTGGTTTTGTTGATACCGACGCTGGCGCCCTTCAGGTCCGCCCTCCGCATCGAGTTCGTCCAGGGCTTGCGAGAACGCCAGGATCGAATGTGTCGGGGGAGTGAAGCGGAACTGCCCGTTGCCCTCGAGTCCCTTCCATTGGCTGAGCAGATCCAGGCTGAGCGTGCGCGCGAATCCGTCGGTGGCCAGCAACGCCTGCCTCCTCGCCAGAATGATCGCAAACCCCGGAACGCCTTCGATGCATTTGTTCGCAGAGGATGCCAGGAAATCCACGCCCGCCGCCTCCAGATCCAATGGCACCGCACCAAAGCTGCTCATGCCGTCCACCAGGACAACCTTTCCCATTCGCTTGGCCAGTCGTCCCAAGTCTTCCACGGGATTGAAAATCCCCGATGTGGTTTCGCTGTGGACCATCGCGACATGGGAGATGTCGGGGTTTGCAGCAAGCGTCTCCTCCACCTTCTGCAGCGAGTGGGTCTGGTTCTCCGGTTGTCGAAGGAGCACCGCAGGGATGCGATGCCGCTTGGCCATGTCGGCGATCCTTTCGCCGTAAGCTCCGTTGATGAGGATGAGGAGCTTCCCGGTGGGAGGGATCACGGAGGAGATCATGGACTCGACTCCGAAGGTGCCGCTGCCCTGCATCAGGATGGCTTCCCAGCCCGAGGACTGGCTGACGCCGGCCACTTTTAGGAGGCGATCGCGGATGTTGCGCACCAGTCTCATGAACTCGTGGTCGCGGGATCCGAGATCCCGGAGCATCGCTGTTTTGACGGAGTGACTGGTGGTCAGAGGGCCGGGGGTGAAGAGCAGCTTGTCGCCGGGCGTGCGGTTGCGATCGGTCAGGTCAGTGTTCGATTTCATGAAACAAGTGTGACTGGGATGAGTTGCCGACGGATACTGCGGGGCCTTTGGGGGAATTCCAAGCGCGCATCACACCGCAGAGAGCCGCTCGCGATG
>VHDG01000252.1 GCA_016871475.1 Verrucomicrobiota bacterium | reverse complement strand
GGGAACCTGGATTCGTCCGATCCAAAGCCGCATCCATTTCCACCGCAAACCGACTGGAAATTCACTCAGCACAATCCTTTCAAAGCCGTTTATGAATCCAGGCGGCGCAGTGTTTATCTGATGACTCAACGCATGCAGCGTCATCCGTATCTCGCCATTTTCGACGGAGCTGATCCTTCGGCGAGCACTCCATTCCGAGGGACCAGCACGACGCCGCTTCAGGCGCTGTTCCTGATGAATGACAAGTTTGTGCATGAACAATCAGAGGCATTTGCGCGACGCATCAAGACCGGGCCTCAGGCACCCGAGGCACGCCTCCGCTACGCCTACCAATCGGCGTTGGGACGGTCCCCTGAGCCTGAAGAGATCCGGCAAGGCATCGAGTTCATCCTCGCCGCGCAGCGCAGACTGCGGGAGTCGGGAGTGGATGCCGGTCCTGCCGAAGCGCAAAGCTGGCAGGCCCTCAGCCGTGTCTTGTTCCGTCTCAACGAGTTCGTCTACATCGATTGATCGAAGCCATGAAACCATCCTTCGCTCCACGCACACGACGTGAAGTCATCCGGTCGCTCGCCGGTGCCTCGTTGCTTTTGCCCGGGCTTGTGTCGGACCTCCTCGCTGAAGAATCCGTCGACGCGGACCCGTTGTCTCCCAAGAGGCCCCATTTTCGGCCCAAGGCCAATCGAGTGATCTTCATTTTTGCGAATGGGGGCGTGTCGCATATGGACACGTTTGACTACAAGCCGAAGCTGTTTGCTGCGGATGGCAAGACGCTTGGCATTGGAGGAGGTTTGTCCAATCAGCAACGTCTGCTTCTGCGACCCGGATGGGAATTCAAGCCTGGAGGAAAGTGCGGTGCGCTGGTCAGCGATCTTTTTCCCTATCTCAGGGAACAGATGGATGACATCTGCCTGATCAAGTCCATGAATTCCAATGACAACGAGCATTATCAGGCGACGTTGGGGATTCACACGGGCTCGTTCTTTTTCTCCCGGCCGAGCATCGGATCCTGGATCAGCTACGGGCTGGGGACGATGAACCGGAATCTTCCGTCATTTGTGGCGATCTCGGCAGGTTCGCCTTATGCGGGCACTCAGATTTTCAACAATGACTTCCTTCCGGCCTACCATCAGGGGGTTCGAGTTGCGCCTGGCAAAGAGCCCATACCGAACCTGGATCGGAGGACGTCGGTGGGACCGCTGCAGGAACTGGAGCTCGGGCTGGCCGATGCATTGAACCGGAAGCATCTTGATGCGCGCGGGCATGACAGCGAGCTCGCTGCGAGAATCCGATCGTTCGAGACTGCGTTTCACATGCAGACCGAGGCGAAGGACGTGTTTGATTACGCGGATGAATCCGATGAGACCCTGTCGTTGTACGGAATGAAGCGAGGTCAGACCGATGGGTTTGGCTGGCCCTGTCTGGCGGCCCGCAGGCTCGTGGAACGGGGCGTCCGGTTTGTGGAGCTGGTCGATGGAAGTTCAAGTCACAACTGGGATCAGCACGGGGATATGGCTGAGCATGCCAAGCATGCGCGCAACGTTGACCAGCCCATAGCCGGGTTGTTGGTGGATCTCAAGCGTCGTGGGATGCTTGACGACACCCTGGTGGTCTGGACAACGGAGTTTGGGCGCACGCCCGGCGTGGATGGCGAGAAGGGCAGGGGGCACCACAGCGCCTGTTTCTCCTCCTGGCTTGCCGGGGCAGGGGTGAGAGGGGGGACAAGCTACGGGGCTACGGATGATATTGGGGCTGCGGTGACCGAGAATCGGGTTCATGTGCATGATTTTCACGCGACTATCTTGCATTTGTTGGGGATGGACCACGAACGATTGACCTTTCGACACGGGGGACGGGACTACCGGCTGACTGACGTGCACGGCAATGTGGTGAAGGCTCTGCTGGCTTAGTCTGGTGCTTCACACAGGCAGCGTGATTTTTAGCGGCATTTTTTCGAAGATCCTCATTCTGAACAACGTCTATAAGCCTCGTGAGTAACGCACCATTTATCCGAACGGGGTCGTGGCGTATGCCTCGGCGAACTTTTCTCAAGGGTCTGGGCGCCTCGGTGGCGCTGCCTGTAATGGATTGCATGGCGGGACCGGCGTCGGCGACAACTGCGGCGGGTGGATTGCCACGCAGGACGGCGTTCATCTATGTGCCGAACGGTGCCAACATGCCTGACTGGACTCCGGCAGCGGATGGCAAGGACTTCGAGCTTCCCTTCATTTTGGATCCGCTCAAGGCATCCAAGGCTGACTTTTCTGTGCTGAGTGGACTGGCCCATGACAAAGGCCGCGCGAACGGTGATGGTGCCGGCGACCATGCCCGTGCTTCGGCTACATTCCTAACTGCCGCACAACCCCGAAAAACCCAGGGTGCAGACATCAAGGTGGGGGTCTCTGTGGACCAATTGATCGCCCAGAAAGCAGGTCATCTGACGCGACTGGGATCATTGGAGATTGGATGTGATAGAGGGCAGCTGTCCGGGAACTGCGATTCGGGTTACAGTTGCGCCTACTCTTTCAATATTTCCTGGAAAACCCCCTCCACACCTCTTCCTCCTGAGACCAATCCGCGCTTGGTCTTCAATCGTCTGTTCGGGAACGGCCTTCCTGGCCAGGCAGAGGAGCGTGATGCGAAACAAACCCTGTATCACAAGAGCATTCTCGACTTCGTGACCGAGGATGCACGTCAGCTTCAGAGGCGTCTCGGGGCCACTGACCGTCGCAAGCTTGAGGAATACCTCACATCGGTCCGGGAGTTGGAACAGCGTATCGAGCGGGCAGAGAAGTTTGCTGCTGCCATGCCGAACCGCGCCATACCCAAGGGCATTCCTTCTGAGAACGAAGATCATATCCGGATGATGTACGATCTGTTGCTTCTGGCTTTCCAGACGGATAGCACGCGAATTGCGAGCTTCGTCGTGGCTCATGACGGGAGCAACCGGCCCTATGCCAACATTGGTGTTACAGATGGACATCACGATCTTTCTCATCATGGTGGCGACAAGGAGAAGCGTGCCAAGTTGGCGAAGATCAATCGCCACCACGCCACGCTGTTTGCGGAGTTCCTCGCGAAGATGAAGGCCACTCGGGAAGGGGAAGGAAGCCTCCTGGATCAATCAATGATCGTTTATGGAAGTGGGTTGGCCGATCCAGACCGCCATGCACATCATGACCTTCCCATCTTGCTGGCAGGGCGTGGTGGCGGAGTCTTGAATCCTGGCCGACATGTCCGCTATTCACATGACACTCCCATGGCGAACCTGTTCCTGACACTGATGGACCACATGGGAACCCCCTCCGACCGCATGGGGGATAGCACCGGAAAGCTGACTCAGGTCTGAACGGCCTCTAACCGAAGAGTATCCGCGAGGTGATACGGTGAGGTTCGACGAAAGCCGTGCTCGCCAAGATCTTGCGTCAGATCGATGCCGGGCCATTCCTGTTTCTGGGCTAACTTGCGGTGACAGGGAGTTTGTCTTTCCGCCGATAGACGTGTAGAGACGGGTCTGCATTTGCAGACGCTTTGTATGAAGAGATTTCTCCTCGTCGTTTCCCTCCTCCTTACCGTGTTGGCTGGTGTGCTCGTCGTCCGGCGTGCCGAGCCGATGTATTCCCAGGCTGACAGGGTTCCGCCAGGGACCGCCCAGGCTCCGGCGCGCGGCGTTTCCCAGCCGACCCCGACCGGTTCGACGAACCCGGTTGCCAGCTCGACGCCCGCCGCAGACTCGCCGGCCAACTGGCCTCGCATCATCGCCTTCAACGACTGGGCCAGGAATTACACCGCCATGCCTCCGGAAGCCCGCGCGACGATGATTGCCGAGGGTTTGCGCCTTGCGCAGGAACGCCGGCCGGAATTCAAGAAGCTGATTGTCGCCGATCCCGAGCGCGCGCTGGAACAGGCGGTCCGCCCGATCTTTCGCCAGGAATTGCCTCCCGAAATCATCGCCGAGCTCGAACAGCCCGTGAGCACGCGTGGCGACCTCCGCGTGTATCGCGGGCGACCTGAGCCGGGCAAGGAACTGCCAGACTCGGAACTGGTGTTGCGCTATGTCGCCACCAGTTCCGGCGAGACTTACCGCGCCCATGTGTCTGGTGATGCGAAGGTGCTGCCGTACCAGAAGAACGTGGCCATTCGTGGCATCGCGCTGGATCAGGAGATGGCCGTGGCGGATCGCGCCGTGCGCCAGCTCGAACGCGGCGAACGTATCCCGGCGGGTGTGACCGTATCTGATGTCTGCCCGGTTTCCGGCAATGTCACGCCCGTCGAGCACGCGGCAAACGAACCCGTCACAGACGAGACGCCGACCATCGAATATGCAGGCGAGATCATCCGGTTGTGCGATGGCTCGCACGTTACCGTCTTTGACGACCGCTCGCGTCTCACCGCGAACATCGCCGCCAGCGGCGGGCCCGGCGGCGCACATCCGATCAAGGACAACTTCCCCGGGACTTCGTCGGAGGCGATTGGCAATTTCCGCGCGCTCTACATTCGCTGCGCCTATCCGGATCGGCTGCAGGCTCCGAACACCGAGGCCTCTGCGCAAGAAGACATGGCGAACGTCGGGCGCTTTTATGTCGAGAGTTCCTACGGACGGCTTTCGGTGAGCACCGTCGTCACGCCGCTCGTGGTGCTGCCGCACACGCGTGAATACTACGAGGACAAGGACGCGATCGTGGATGGCCTTGGGCTGCTGCACAGTGATGCCCGGCGCCAGGCCCGGTTGCTTGGTTTCGATTCCAGCGCGTTCAACGTCGTCATCATGCGCGTTAACGGCGGTCTTCGCAGCGGCGCGTCGTGGGGAGGTGGCGACAGCGTCTGGGCGGGCTGGGACGGCATGGATGTGTTGAACCACGAGTGCGGTCACTCCTTGGGCCGGCCGCACGCGAACTTCTGGGACACCGGCGGCCAGAGCGCGATTGGTGCGGGCGGAAATCAGGAGTACGGCAACAGCTTCGACGTGATGGGCGGCGGCGGCGGTTTCAGCGCGCACTATAACACCGTCTCCAAGCGCGCCCTGCGCTGGCTGCCGGAACAGAACATCCACTCGCCCACGGCGAGCGGCATCTATCGCGTTTATGCCTACGACCAGCCGTTGCTGGAGGAAGGCAAACGCTACGCGCTCAAGGTTCGCAAGGACGTCACGCGGAACTATTACCTGGAGTATCACAACGCCTACGGCATCGAGCATCCATCGCGCGTCGAGCTGCGCAATTCGGCGCTCGTGATCTGGAGCGGCTTCGGCGGAGCGGGACACCTCATCGACACCACCCCCGGCACACCCGGCGGCAAGGACGACAGCGGTATCGAGGTCGGCCGCACCTTCAGCGACGAAGGCGCGGAAGTTCACTTCACCGTCGTGTCCCGAAACTCCACGTCGCCTGAGTCGCTCGACATCGCGGTCAATCTCGGCAACGACCCGGCCAATAACCCGCCCACACTGACGCTCACGCCCAGCGCCCTGACGGTTGTCGTCGGCCGCAGCCTCACTTTCACTGCCAACGCCACCGACGCGGACGGCGACGCGCTGGCGTATCACTGGGATTCCGGAGACGGCCTGCCAGGCGTCAACACCTCGACCTTCACGCGCTCGTTCAACGCCGCTCGGCAGCACACGATTCATTGCACCGTCTCCGACATGAAGGGCGGCGTGACGCGCCGGCATGTGGTGGTGACGGTCGGTTCGCCCGGCCGGCAGACCGTGACAGGTCAGGTGCTCGCGAACGACCAGCCGTTGCAGGGGGTGATTCTCACCGGCGGCGGCAAATACGCCTACACGGACGCGAACGGAAACTACGCGCTGTCGGACCTCAGCACCGGCGCGCTCGCGGTGACGCCGCTGCTCCCCGGCTATTCGTTCACGCCGAACCCCGGCAACATCACCGTGGTCGCTGGCGCGAACGTGAGGAACTTCACCGCGACGCCGGTCACCCAGGTCAGCATCACCGCCACGGCGGATGCGGCTGAGTCGGGCTCCAACGGCAACTTCCGCATCACACGCACCGGCAACACCTCGGCGGCGTTGGATGTGCGCGTGATGTCTGCGTCCGGCTCGGCGGTGCGTGGGGTGGATTATTCGTTGAGCCCCGATTACACGGACGACGGGAACTATCGCACGTTCAACTTCCC
>VHDG01000251.1 GCA_016871475.1 Verrucomicrobiota bacterium | reverse complement strand
GTCTTTCTTCATGTGGTTGTGTGGTTTGGTTTTTCATTTTCACCGCCGAGCCTGTCAGCTCGGCAGCTAAACCACCAACCGCATTTTCAACTATCAAAGGGACATTCCCCCCTGGCAACTACTCCGACTACCTCCGGCAGCGAGAGGAGCGATACGAACAACAACTGGCCGCCTACAAGAACCAGCAGAAGGAGATTCAGGCGTTGCAAGAGTTCGCCGATCGATTCCGCGCGGTGCCATCGAAAGCTTCGCAGGCCATGAGCAAGCTCAAGCAGATCGAGCGGATGGAGTTGATTGAAAAGCCCATGGCGCCCAGGAAGCCCTTTCGGTTTCAGATTCCACCCCCACCCCGCGGAGGACAACGAGCCATCACCCTGCAGGGCATTCACATGGCCTACGGGGAAACCAAAGTCTATCAGGGATTGGATCTCGTTGTGGAACGAGGCGAACGAACCGTGTTGGTGGGGCCCAATGGTGCGGGCAAATCAACACTGCTGAAGATCCTCGCGGGGGTCGTCCCCTTCCAGCAGGGCGAACGAAAGCTAGGACACAGTGCGCGGCTTGGGTATTTCAGCCAGCATCGAGCAGACACCCTCAGTCCTGATAACACGGTGCTGGAGGAAGTAATGGGCAGCGCGCCAACGCTGAGGGAAGACGATGTCCGCGGGATCCTCGGTTCGTTCATGTTCCGCAAGGATGACATTCATAAACGAACCGAGGTGTTGAGCGGAGGAGAGAAGAGCCGGTTGAATCTCGTGAAGTTTCTGGTGGATCCTCCCAATCTGCTGTTGATGGACGAGCCCACCACACACCTGGACATCCAAACCGTGGAGTCACTGACCCTCGCACTGGAGCGGTACGAGGGGGCCCTCGTCTTCATCTCGCACGATGTGCATTTCATCCGGCACCTGGCGACGAAGGTATTGCACGTCAACGCGGGACAAATCACGCCCTACGCGGGGGACTATCAATATTTCCTGGAGAAGACTGGCGCGATGGAAGATGCCCGGGCGGCTTTGACGTCCGGCTGACATCGGTGCGGGGGAGTGGGTGCCCTTCGGCAAAGCCGGGGCTTTCACTGCAGCACGCCGGGCCGCGATGCCCGGTTACTTGAGTTCTTTGATCCTCATGTTCCTGAACCACACTGTTCCGTGGTCCCCTTGCAGGAAGATCGATCCCGGTTCCGTCACCTTGTTGTCGAGCTCGGAGCCGGTGGCTTTGTCGCAAACCACCTCATCGTGGATCTTCTTGCCGTTTAGGATCACGGTGATCTTGTTTCCCACGATCGTGGCTTCGACCGTCTGCCACTCGCTCGCTGGCTTCGAAGCAAACACCGAGGGAGCTGTGTGGTTGTAGATGGCCCCGTTGCCTGTCTTGGAGGCCTTGCCCGACTTGTGATCACCCAGGATCTGGATCTCATGCCGCCCACGGAGATAGAACCCGGAATTTGAATCGTCGGGCACCTGGAACTCATAGCGAATCGTGAAATTCCAGAACTTTTGATCCGTCACCAGATCGGTGCCGTGGTCACCCTTGTTCACAATGTTCTTCAGAACTCCACCTTCCACCTTCCAGCTGTTGTGGCCGTTCTTGTTTCGAAGATGCCATCCGGTCGTGTCTTTGCCGTTGAAGATCGTACGGAAACCGGGCTCCTCAGCCTGAAGACTGAGGGTGGGAACCAACAACGCAAGGGCGATGCAGAACGAGAGGATGGATTTCATTCGAGTGGGGTGTGTTTAAGTTTCAAGAAACATGACGGGGACGAGGACGGATAAATTCAGACATCCTTCACAAGCCATGTCCCGACTTGCTCGACGCCGAACGCCAAGGCTAGGCTCCGCCCATGTTGAGCGACTTGACTGAACTGGTTGCGACCCGCCGCAACCTGAACCCCGAGCAGGCGATGCAGGCTGTGGAGCAACTCACAGCGGAATCGGTGCCCGCCCACATCAAAGCGGTCTTTCTGACGAGACTGGCCGAGAAGGGCGAATCACCGGAGGAAATCGCCTCCTTCGCCAATGCGCTGCGACAGAAGTCCATCAAGCCTCCCATCGATGCCACAGTTCGTGCGGGTGAGATACTCGACGTCTGCGGCACAGGCGGGGATCGGCTGAACACTTTCAACATCTCCACCACGGTTGCGATCGTGGCTGCCGCCGCCGGTGTGTGTGTCGCGAAGCACGGCAACCGAGCCATCACATCCGCCTCGGGGAGCGCGGATGTTCTCGAGGCGCTCGGCATCCGGATCCAGCTTTCACCCGAGGAAGCTGCCCGCTGGTTGAAGGAACACAACTTCGCCTTCTTTTTCGCCCAGGCGTATCATCCCGCCTTCAAGCACATCGCCCCGGCAAGGAAACTGTGCGCTGAGAAAGGTCAGCGAACCCTGTTCAATTTCCTGGGCCCCTTACTCAATCCGGCAGCGCCGACCTCGCAACTTCTGGGTGTCGCACGGCCGCACCTGTGTGAACCTCTCGCGGCAGTGCTCCAAGGGGTCGGAGTTCGACGCGCGATGGTCGTCTGTGGGGACGTGGACGGGATGTATCTGGATGAGCTTTCAACCCTGGGGCCGAGCACGGTGGTTGAGTTTTATCAACCGCAAGGGCTGGCCTCGAGCCGATTGCAGCCGTCCTCGCTGCCGATACAGCCGTGCAAGCTGGAGGATCTCATGGGTGGCACGAGTCAGGTGAACGCGCAGATCATTAAGAGAATTTTCAGACGGGAAGAGCTTGGACCCAAGCGCGACGCCGTCCTTCTGAACGCCGGCGCGGCGCTCTTTGTTGCCAGCAAGGTGCGATCGATTACCGAGGGCTGGGATCTGGCAGCGGAAGTGATCGACTCGGGCAAGGCGTCGGCGAAGCTTGCGGAGCTCGTGAAAGCATCGAGTCCCTCGTGAAGCACTCGGCCTCCGGAACCGACCCTGGCAGCCTGCTAGAACCGCCGTTTGGGTGGCGCGAGTAGATCCATCCTCGAAACAGGGGTTTCGGGGCGCGAGGGCCTCAGATCATAAAAGCTCCCGGGAGGACGGGGTGCCGCAATGGAAGGCGGATCGAATGTCTCACGTGCTGAGGGACGTTCGCTTCCCGATCTAAGGGCAACCCCCGGGTCGCGATCGCGCATGGAAGCACCGCGCCCGGGCGAGAACATGCCCCCTTCCAAGACGGGAGCGCCAGCCGAGCGTGTTGGGCCGTTGTCCAACAATGGGCTTCCGCCCACTCGGCTCTGGTTCAGAAAGTCCCTGAACTCCAGACGCCGGGTATTCCACTCCTCCTTCTCGCGCCGGCTCATCGGCTCGACGTGAAAAATCTCGTTCAAGCCGAACTGCCGGCTGTGATCATACTTCTCAAACCGGGAGGCCTCCTCGGGCGCACCCACCAGATCTCGCATGCTCAAACTCGAGTTCTGATGTGCCCCCGCCACCTTGCTGGAATCACGACTCAGCCCCGGATTGAGCGAAGGCCCGGTCCCCGGCCGATTCGCATCGGGCGAGCGTAGACGCAGCAACTGCCGCGTCCTGAGATCGTTCTCAAACTTTGACTGGCTGCTTGGAGAAGATCCGCTGGAGCTGCCAGGGTCCATTTCCCACCAACTGCGTGGCCGAAGATCGTCCTGCACCTCCCATCGATCACGCATGGGGTCGGATTCCTTTTGTTCCCTTTCCTCCTTGAACTGGCCGGGTTCTACAAATGCCCAGTTCTTCTTCTCCTCCGCCTGATCCTTCAGCCGGAGGAAATCTCGCCGGCTGACACCGGGCGAAGGCAGGGGCCCATCGGGAGTTTCAGGGGATCGAGAACGAAGCTTCAGTTTTCCGTCCAGCAAACCAGGCTCCAGGATCTTGGGAACGGCTGGTTTGAGGCTCAGGCCCAGGTCGGTCTTAAGGCCCTCATCGCTCTGAGAAGGCGCCGCGGTGTCAGGCTTCGAATCCTGAGATAAGCCATTGAGGGATAAGAGTATGCAAAGAATGACGCTCGAGAGAACAAGCCCGACTCCTTTCGGCCGCGGTGAGCGCAGATGAACTTCCATAATAGTACGAGATTTCGGCGGCAGACGCCCTGGCGCGCCAGATACATTGACCCGAATTGGGAGGAAGGTGTTCAAGGGTATTTTCGGGTTCTCTATGATCTCTGAGCGGCCCCAGCGAAAATACCCTGTTTCCGAGCCATGTCAGCAAAACGTCCTCCTCTCCTCAGCAACTCGTCAAAGCCGCCATCCTCCACAACCCGCCCCTTCTCCAGAACGATGATCCGGTCCATTCCAGCCAGGGTTGCGAGCCGGTGGGCCACGCAGACGACCGTCCGATGCTCGCTCAGAGCATCAATCGACTTTTGGACCTCGGACTCGGACTCTGAATCGAGCGACGCGGTGGCTTCGTCGAGGGCGAGAATGGGGGCGTTCCGCACAAACGCCCGCGCGATGGCCAGGCGTTGACGCTGGCCTCCCGAAAAATTCATGCCCCGCTCGCTAACTTCCGTTTGATATCCAGACGGCAGTGCCATGATGAAGTCGTGGGCAAACGCGGCACGAGCCGCGAGTTCGATGTCCTGGGGGGTCGCATCCAATCGTCCGCAGGCGATGTTGCTCCGGATGTCTTGGTTGAACAACACCACCTCCTGACTCACGAGCGCCATCTGTGATCGCAGGTCGATGGTAAGCAACGCCCGAACATCCACCCCATCCAGGCTCACTGTGCCGCGTGTGGGATCGTAAAACCTGAAGAGAAGGTTCAGCAGCGTGCTTTTGCCAGATCCGCTTTCCCCTGCGATGCCGAGCTTTTGGCCGGCCGGGATGCGGAGGTTGAGATCTGTGAGCACCTGTGTGTCTCCATAGCCGAAGCTGACATTCTCAAAGCGAATCTCCTTTCGGAAGGGAGTGATGGCTGCAGGCGCGGAAGGTTCCTTGACGGTGGGTTCCTGGCGAAGAATCTGGGACAGCCTCCGAACCCCTGCGCTCGATTGCTCGAAGAGGATATGGAGTCCTGCGATTTTCTTGAGCGGGGTATAGATGGCGGCGAGCCCTCCCAGGAAGACGATGATCTCGCCAGGCCTTCGACCGCTCTGGAACAACAGGATCAGGAGCCCGCCGAAGAGGAGAGCGGCACAGGTTTCGATGACAGGATTGACCAGTTCACGTGCTTGAACGCTCTTGACCCCGTGTCGAATGAGGTCCTGTGCATGGCTTGAAAACCTCTCGAGCTGTCGATTCTCGAGGCCGAACGCCTTCACCACGCGAACGCCGGAGAGCATGTCCAGGAGCAGGCTGGATTGGGCGACCTTGCTCTTGATGGTTGATGCAGTGGATCGACGCACCTTGCGCCCCAGCTTGGCCACAGGGATGGCACAGAGCGGAGCAAGCACCAGCACGATTAGCGTCATCTTCCAGTCGTCCCACATCAAAATCGCCAACAAGACGAGCACGGTGCTGGGTTCTTTAATCAGATCCGAAAGCCCCAGGTTCAAGGTTCTGTGCAGATAGGACGTATCCGACTGCACCCGGGCGGAAAGATCTCCCAACGTAGATTGATTGAAGTAGTCGAGAGAAAGGCTCTGGAGCTTCTTGAGCACATCCACCTGGAGCTCGTTGTGGATCCGCTCACTCACCCAGCCGAGACAGTAGCTGCTGAGGTAGCCCACATAACCTCTGAAAGCGATCGCGAGGGGAAACAGCAAGAGCAAACCCAAAGCCTGCTTCCAATCGATCGCCCGGCCTGACAGAGGAAGCCAGGGGTCTGTGATCCGGCTGAGCTCCATCCCGAAGTTCTGGAAAGCGATGCGGGCTCGCATCGCCAACGTGCCGTCGTCAGTCAGGGCGGGAGCGGAACCTTTCGCAACGGGATCGAGCCGGTCCATGACGACGCTCGCGCTCTTGAGGATCAACCCATTGGCTACCGAGAAAAGAAGTCCCAGAAGGATTCCCGCGATGAATCGGCTCTTGTGCTTCCGGATGTAAGGCCAGCCGAAGTGAAGGATTTCTCGAAGATTGCTCATCGCAATTTGATCTTGGAGCGCGACGCAATTGACCGTTCCTCCGCCTCGCAAATCTCCAGCGCGGCGATCCCGTCTTGGGCCGTCACGACGCTTGGCTGGCGTCCGTGCATCACACAATCGACGGCGTGCTGAAGTTCGCCCACATAACCATCGGGCCCCTCAGGCCGTAGAACCTCGGGGTCTG
>VHDG01000250.1 GCA_016871475.1 Verrucomicrobiota bacterium | reverse complement strand
GTCACAAGCTCGGGAACCGAGAGCAACAACTCCGCCATCCACAGCGCCCTGTCCGTCAACCCCACCAAAAAACACGTCGTCACAACGGCCGTTGAGCACTCCGCGAATATCAACTACTGCGATTACTTGCAGAAGAAAGGCGTGGAAGTCACCCGCTTGCCCGTGGAATCAGATGGCTCCCTCGACCTGCACCTTCTTGAAAAAGCGATCCGCCCTGATACCGCGATCGTTTCAATCATGTGGGCCAACAACGAGACAGGCGTGCTTTTCCCCATTGAGGAGATCTCTGCGATCTGCCGAAGCAAAGGCGTCCTCTGCCACACCGACGCCGTCCAAACGCCGGGCAAGCTGAAAATCGACGTCAAGAGCCTGGGAGTGGATTTCCTCTCCCTCTCAGCCCACAAGCTCCACGCTCCGAAAGGCATCGGCATGCTCTACGTCAGGCGCCGGACCAAGTACCACCCTTACGTCATTGGCGGCCATCAGGAGAACGGCCGTCGCGGCGGCACCGAAAGCGTCGCGAACATCGTCGCCTTCGGTAAAGCGGCCGAGCTCGCGAACAGCTCCTTGCAGGAGGAGAACACGCGGGTGAAAGCGTTGCGCGACCGGCTCGAGAACAAGATTCTCTCCACCATCCCCAACACGTTGAGGAACGGCTCCCGTGATTCGCGGCTGCCGAACACCTCGAATCTCTGCTTCGAGTTCGTGGAAGCGGAGGCGGTGCTGCTCAAACTCGATCTGCTGGGCATCTGCGCATCCAGCGGCTCGGCCTGCACAACCGGGTCGCTCGATCCATCTCACGTCCTTTGCGCAATGGGCCTGAGCCCCATGCGGTCCCGTGGGAGCGTGCGCTTCAGCCTGGGCAAGTACAACACCGACGCAGACGTCGATTATCTCCTGCTCCACTTGCCGAAGATCATCTCTGACCTCCGCGCCATTTCGCCGCTGAACCCTGAGCATCCCGACAACGACAAATACGACATCGAGGCAGCCCGCCAAAAACACGAACAAGAGACAGCCCAGGCCCTGAGCCAGAGGAATTAAGAAACGGTCTCTGCCTCCTTTTCGCGGAGCCTCGTGCCATACCGGACAGACTTCCTGATGGACCGACGCGAAAGCCCGATCGACAGCCCGGCAAAGCAGATCAGCGAACGTTAAAACCGTCTGCACCAGGCTCTGACCATGTGAACAACAACGCAGAGACGACGCTGCAAGGGATACGACCGATACGAGCTCCCTTTCCTCGGTCAGTCTCCGTGATGCCCGGGAAGCGAGGCGGCTTCACGTTGGTTGAACTCTTAGTGGTGATAGCCATCGTAGCGATCCTCTCAGCCCTGCTCCTGCCTGCTCTCGGAAATGCAAAACAGAAGGGGCAACGAGCCGCGTGCCTCTCCAACCTCCGCCAAATCGGGGTTGGCTTCCTGCTGTTCCGGGATGACAACGGCGATCGGTTCCCAGACGAACGAAGCCTCAAGACCACCCTGGGCTATCGTCCATGGTCATCCTGGCCACCATCAGATCCCCGGTCGGGCTGGGCGGCGCTCTCCCTCAGCAACCACACCACGAACCCCAAGATCTGGTCATGCCCTGGCCTCGTCAGCCGTCCCCTCGGATCTGTCGTTCAGGCCGTCCAATATTCCCCGGCCCAGTCCGCCCCATCCCAGGCTCATTACTGGCTGTGGAGATTCGATCGCATCCTCGACCCCGTTCCACTGGATAATTTCTGGAAGAAAACCGTCGATTCAGCTCTTCATGATCTGCGATCCGCAGGCAATCCAATGATCGGAACACCGATCGGTCCCGCCGGCGTCGAGTTGGGAGTGGATGCCTACTTTCCGAATACCATTCCATCCGTGGATCCGGAGCTGGCCGGTCGTGCGGCCCATGCCAAGGGCAGAAACCGCCTGATGCTCGACGGTAGCGCCTATTTCCAACTGGATTCCCGCCTGCCTCTCGGACCCTGACCCCATGCAAGCTCGCTTCAATCCAATCGTTTTCCTGATCCTGCTTCTAAGCGTCACAGCCCCAACACGAGTGCCCGCTTACGACCTGTTCGCCCGAAGCAATCTCGTGGCCTGGTGCATCGTGCCGTTCGACGCTCAGAAGCGTGGCCCGGAGGACCGTGCTGCGATGATGGCGGATCTCAGGTTGCGCCTTTTTGCCTACGATTACCGCGCCGAGCACATCCCGCAGTTCGATGCAGAAATGGAGGCCCTCAGGCGCTATCAGGTCAGGCTCCTGGCGTGGTGGTTCCCCACCGCGCTCAACGAGGAGGCGAAGACGATTCTGGCCGTGCTTGAACGGCATCGAATCCGCAACGCGCAGCTTTGGGTGACAGGAGGAGGCTCCCCGGTGAAGTCGCCCGCAGAACATCTGGCACGAGTGGAGAGCGAGGCAAAACGGATCAAACCCATCGCGATGGAAGCCGGACGAATCGGATGTCAGGTGGCGCTCTACAATCACGGCTCATGGTTCGGTGAACCAGAGAACCAAATTGAGATCATCACGAGGCTCCGCACCGAGGGCATCACGAACGTGGGCATCGTTTACAACCTCCACCACGGCCACAGCCACATGTCCCGCTTCACCGAACTGCTGGCGCTGATGAAACCCCATCTCCTCGCACTGAACCTTAACGGCATGGATCGCGACGGAGATCGGGTTGGCAAAAAGATCCTCCCCATCGGACAGGGAGAGCTTGATGCAGAATGGCTCGGCATCATCCAGAGATCGGGTTGGCAAGGCCCCATCGGAATTCTTAACCACACCGAGGAGGACGCAAAGGGCAGGCTGCTCGACAATTTGGAGGGATTGGAGTGGCTCCTGCGTCAGCAACCAGGCCATCCGACAGGCCCAAAACCCACGCCCAGGACCTGGAAAGCTCCCGCCGGCCCCGGCCAGCCCAGAGCTCCACGCGACACTTCCTCCGTCTCGCCTCTGTTTGGCCGGCCGTTGCTCCGGGGAAAAATCGTGGATGGAAAACCAGAATACAGAGCTCGGCCCATCACCGTTGAGTGCTTTGCAAGGCTGTCATCGAAGGAAGGCTACAACATCCTCGTCGCCTGTGATGACAAGTCATCAGCTGACCACTGGGAGCTGTACTCACACGCCGGATCAGGCAAACTGGCCCTGTACCAACCGGGGCGTGGTGGAGACTATTCATCCGACGTCGATATCTGCGACGACAAGTGGCATTACCTTGCTGCGATTATCGAGCCACACCGAGTGAGGCTCTACGTCGATGCCCGTCTTGTGCTCGACCGGGCGGCAGGCGGGCGGGCTGGAGAGCCGCGACCGGGCGCGCTGGCATTTGGGCAGCTGGTTGACGGCACAATTGGATGCGACGGCTCGATCGACGCGGTGCGCCTCTCTCGAGGTGTTAGAGATGTTGTTTCCATTCCATCGAAGCCTCCGGAGGCCGAGGACAGCACGCTGGGAGTTTGGAACTTCGATGATTCATCCACCGGGAATGCCAGCGCCGGAAACTTGAAGCATTGGACCGTCGAGAGCTCGACCGAGCGTGAGGCCCTTCCGCTCTACAAGACGGTGCCCGCCGCCCAGGCTAATGAACTCACGCCCGCGAACGGGCTGCCCAGGCGTGAGGTCTATCGCACATGGAATCGATCGCATGGGGACTCCGGAGGCACACGCTTCTCAGCCCTGGACCAAATCCATCGCGGCAACGTCGGTCAATTGCAGAAGGTCTGGACTTATCACTCGCGAGACGGGAGCAACAACATCCAGTGCAATCCCGTGATCGTGAACGGAGTGCTCTACGCCCCCACACCTGGAAAGCATGTCGTGGCTGTGGATGCGGCTACGGGTGTGGAACTGTGGCGCTTCAAGCCCGAAGGACGCCCCGCGTTCAGAGGATTGGTTTACTGGGAAGGTCGGGGGAACACCGGACCCCGGTTGTTCTTTCCCTCCGGCAAGCACCTTTATGCAGTCCACCCGGCAACGGGCAAGCCGGTGGAGAGCTTTGGCAAAGCCGGACGGACCGAATTGCCGGGAGCCGCCCACGGAGATTTCGGTGCAGCCACCGCTGGCCCTACGGTCTTCGAGAACATCATCATCCAGCCCGGCTTTGAGAGGGATGTGTGGGGCTTTCATGCCGAAACAGGCGAACGGCTTTGGACATTCCACACGGTGCCGCATCCAGGAGAACCCGGTCATGAGACCTGGGATCGCACCCAACCCTACGCCGCCAATTGCTGGGCTGGGATGGCTTTGGATGAAGCACGCGGCATCGCCTACATCACAACGGGCGGCCCCAAGCCCAACTTCATCGGGGTCGATCACCTGGGTGACAACCTCTTTGCAAACTGCGTCGTGGCCATTGATGCCCGCACCGGTCGATATCGCTGGCACTTTCAGGAAATCCGGCACGATCTGTGGGATCTGGACATCTCAGCCCCACCCAACCTCGGCACGATCACGCGGAACGGGCAACGGATTGATGTCGTCGCGGCCTGCACGAAAGTCGGAAACACCCTGCTGCTGGATCGGGTCACTGGAAAACCCATCTTCCCGTTCCGGCTTCGTCGCGCCCCTACGAGCAGCCTTCCGGGAGAACGAACAGCCCCTTATCAGCCGGATGTGGAGCTGCCGGAACCATTCCTGAACATGGAGTTCACAGAGGCAGACGTCTGGGGGCGTAACGAGGAGATGGAGCAGTGGGCGAAAAGCCGGTTTGCCAGCGCAACCCGCGGATTCTATGTCCCATGCAGCGAGGGCCGGGCGAACCTTTTCTATGGCATCGATGGGGGGGCGGAATGGACAGGCTCATGCATTGATCCGGATACCGGCCGGCTTTATGTCACTGCCAACCATGTGGGATGGATCATTTCTGCTTTCCGGGACGACGAGCCATCCGACGATCCCTCCGCGCCAAAGACACATGGACGGCGCGTTTACGAACAAGCCTGTATGTCCTGCCACGGGCCAACTCGCCTCGGGGTCAGCACATGTCCGCCGCTGCGTGGATTGCGTCATCGGGTCACGGATGAGGTGTTGAGGAAACAGATCCGTGAGGGAAAGAACGCCATGCCGGGCCTGCCTGACCTGCCGGAGGCTGACCTGGGCGCGTTGGTCGACTACCTGATGTTGCGAGACGGCTCGATCAAACCCCGCGATACAACACCTGAGCGGCCGCGCTATTCGGTGACGGGGTATCCCAAGTTTTATGACCCCGATGGCTTTCCGGCGAGCAAGCCACCCTGGGGCACGTTGAACTGCATTGATCTGAATACTGGAAAACGCTTGTGGAGAGTCCCGCTGGGCTTTGATCCACGGCTGCCCGACAGCGAGAAGAATAAGACAGGTTCCGAAAACTACGGAGGAGCGATTGTGACAGCAGGCGGTCTGGTGTTTTGCGCTGGAACGAGGGACAACCTGATTCGCGCGTTTGACAAGGAAACCGGGCAGGAGCTGTGGGCTGCACCATTGCCATGGACTGGCAACGCCCCTCCGTCCACTTACGAGATCAACGGAAAGCAGTTCGTCGTCATCGCGGCAACGGGAGGCAACAAGCTCGGCACCCCCTACGGCGACGCCTATGTGGCCTTCTCGCTTCCCAATCGCTAGCGTGCTGCCTCAATGCTTGCGGCTCACCTCCCTCCGCTCCCTTCCCTTCGTAATCGCAATCGCAATCGTAATCGAAGACGCACGAAGAGCCTTCTCGACCATGGTTTCTGGTGTGCTGACTCAATCATCCCCAACTCGAGTCACCGATTGCAGGACGGCGTCCCTGGCATCAAAGATGAGCAGCCGATGACGATGAGGATGGCGATTACATGGAAAAGGCCTCCCCAGATGGGAAAAGGTGAGATGCGCCCTGCTCCCTCAACTTCACCACCTCGCCCCGCCGATTATCCACTTCACCCCAAGAGCGTCGTTAGAGTGATGGTTCTCCGCGAGATTATTCTCATGCGCGCCCTAAGCTTGAGGCGAAACCCGCCGATTGCTGGAGGTGGATACGCAGATTAATGGCATGAGCGACGACGGCAACATTTCATCTCCGGCACCAGCCCCTCGCGTTAAGTACGTTCGAGCAGTCGGGCCGAAGCTTCGGATCCTTCTCTACACGATCCTCGCCTTGTTCGCTCTCCTCGCCGCGAACTCGGTCTATCTGGCCGCGATCACTTTTCTCGAATGGTTCAAGGGACTCTCCTACCAAAACTACTTCTACATGGTGATGTTCGGAGCCCACCTGGTGCTGGGACTCCTCCTGCTGTTGCCTGTGGTCAT
>VHDG01000249.1 GCA_016871475.1 Verrucomicrobiota bacterium | reverse complement strand
AGTCCACCCCACCACGAACCGATGTGGCCGCCTCGATCGCCACGTCCGAGAACTGTTTCAGGATCGCTTCCTGGGTGGAGGCATCCATGAGCCCTATCTTGGCCATCTCGACGGAAACGATTTCGATCTCCTGGGGCGTGAGTCCTTTGAGGACAGCAGCCGCACTGTCAGAGCCTAGCAGGATCAACAGACAGGAGAGCTTCTGGTAGACCGTCATCTGCTCTACCACGTCGGCGCTGACACTCATCTCCGTTTTCTCAGCTTTGGCTGCCATGCATTGTCAAAGAGTTCAGGGGCTCACTCTGCCGGCTTGTTCTTGTTCACCCAGTTACGGAGCGCCAGGGACATGTTCTCAGGATTCTCCTTCATGAGCTTGTTCAACACGCCCACGGTCACCGTCTCGGGCTTTCGCTTGCCCGTCCACCCCGACCCGTCCGCGTGTTGACCCGATAGCTCTTCGTCGTAAGGCAGCCCCACCGGAATCTGGTCCACGGAAGTCTTTTTCAAGGTCTTGAAGAACATCATGAGAGCGATCAGAGCCAACGCGGGATAACCGAGGTTCCTCAGGATGGAGGTGACCGTCTGCATCAGTTCCTCCTTCTTCAGCTGGGAGGCCAGCTCCACAGCATGCTGCTCATTGAACGGCATCTCCTCCAATGTGATCTCATCCCGGCGCGTGCCGGTTGGATCCATCTGAATCCCAATGGTGCTCTGGACGATCCGCTTGAGCTTCTCCATCTCCTCAGGGGACCGCGCCGCGACCTTTCGAGCGGTCCCTTCGCCTTCAAATCGAGCGTTGACGAAGACCGCGGCTGAGATCCTTTTCAAGGTTCCGGGTGGCTGCACCGTCGTGCTGACGGTTTTGGTGACCGCAAATGTCTTGGTTGTGGTTTTTTCCGCCAGTTTCGAGGAATTGCCGGCGGAGGGATTGTTCGTGTCGGTGGTCGTGTTGGATACCACACCCGGAACCCCTCCGGAACCCTGCCCTGACTCTGTGTCGTTCTTCTTGTCCTTCACCTCCTCCTTGATCGCGACCGTCCCCTCGGGGTCGTAGCGTTCGTCCTCCTTCTTCCCACTGTCGAAACTCAATTCCGCAGCCACTCGGACGACGGCCTGACCCGGCCCCAACACCTTCTCGAGCATGGTTTCAGCGTTCTTGGCCAGATACTGCTCATACTGCCGGCGCATGTTGAACTGGGTTGCGCTCAACCCTCCCGCGCCGTCGGCGTCATTATCCGTCACGAGTGTGTTGCCGCGACTGTCCATGACAGCCACCTGGCTCGCTTGAAGGCCTTCCACGGCATTCGCCACCAGGTAACGGATGCTGTTGACGGTGCCGGACGGCATGGGCCCGGCTGATCGGGTCTTGAGGAGAACCGAGGCGGTGGGCTTCTTCTGTGCCTCCAGCAGGAGCCGGTTCTCCGGGATGACCACGAAGACCCGCGCACTCTCCACGCCCTCCATCAGCACAATGCTCCGGGCCAGCTCTGTTTGGACCGCACGGACGTAGTTGGCCCGTTGGAGAAAATCCGAGATACCGAAGTTCGACTTGTCGAAAAGCTCGTAGCCCACGCCCTCACCCCGGGGCAAGCCTCGCTCGATCAACTTCATGCGGAGGAAGTGCACCTTGTCCGAGGGGACATGGATCTGCCCCCCGGAGATCCGATAGGGGATCTTCAACTCATCCAGGACCGACACCACCTTGGATCCTTCAGAGTCATCCAGTCGCCCGTAGAGAAGGCCGTAGTCAACCCGTGTGGACCACAAGCTCAGGCCGAGCATGCCAATCACGACGACACCCGCGCCCAGCACGAGGCTGACGCGTTGGTTGACTCCGAGTTCCTTCCAGATGGCGGCCAGCTGGTGGAGAAGCTTAAGGATCTGGTCTTTCATTCGGGCACGTTCAAATCAAATCACACCTGCATGCGCATAAGCTCCTGATAGGCCTCCAGCAACTTGTTGCGCACCTCCACCATCAGCTGGAAAGCCACCGATGCTTCCTCGGACGCCAGCACCGCCTGGTGCAAAGGCACACCCTGGCCCGAGAGCAGACCTGCGGTCGCAGCTCCGGCATTCGCCTGCTTGGCCTGCACCTCCCTGACGATCTGCCCGAGCAGATTCGAGAAGTCGCCCGTCACACCGGGCGCCGCTCCTGAATCGACGACCGAAGTCAAAGCCTCCAGCTGCTTGGGTGAAATCGCACTCCCGCCGGCAAGGTCCTGAAGCCCCATGGAACGCAGCTCCATCATCTGAGCCGGGTTCATTCCCGCAAAGGAGCCCAATCCTGATATCGGATTCATTCAGTTGATTTCCTCCAAATGGCGCTCAAGGAGGACGGCATCATGACCGCTTGCCGATCGAGAGTGTTTGTATCGCCATCGATCTCGCCGCCTTGGCCGCAGCCAGGTTTGCTTCGTAGGTTCGTTGCGACACGATGAGGTCCACCATCTCTTCATGAACGTTGATGTCGGGTATCTCGATCATCCGCCCCGGGTTCGCGGGATCCGGCGCCCATCGTGCAGGACGCTCGTCCGGGATGATTGTCACCTGGACTTCCCGGACCGGATTACCCCCTTGAGGATCATTCACCAGTAGACTTTCGAAGCGCACCTGCTGTCGCTGATACAATTTGCCGTCGGCTCCCCGGGTGGTCAGGGCATTTGCGAGGTTCTGAGAAATCACGTCCGCTCGGATGCGCTCCGCCTGAAGCGCCGAGGCCGTCGTCTGGATGCCCGGAAGGATGTCAATCATGTGGAGGGAGCGGGGTTAGGGTCGTCCGGTGATCGCCAATCGCAGACGAAGGAGGTTGCCGGTCAGTAATTGAGTCTCCATCGCGTGATCCATTGAGTTCCTCATGAGCTCAAACATCTCGCGCTCGATCGAAACATTGTTCCCATCCTGGCGGCTTGTGGTAACCGAGGAATCCTCCTGGATTCGGACTGCGATTTCGTCGAGGGCACTCATATCGCCGGTCCGAATGGCCTCCTGAAGCTGGAGTTTGAAGGATGGGGCGACATGTAGCCGCTGATAGCCCGGGGTCTCGGCATTCGCGAGATTCCCCGAGATGGCCACGCGTTCAGCGGATGTAGCCTCCAACAGCTTCTTCGCTGCCAAGTAATTTGGTTGATGGAACAATGAGTCGATCATAGGCCGTCACCTTCGTTCGTAGCCGATGCCGGAATCCAGGCAGCAGCCCTTTTAGCAGTGGACATGCCACGCGGGGCATCATGCGAATTCATTGGCCTATCCGCGAAATGCCTCCGGAGGGTTTGGGAAAAATCCGCAGCGTCGGGGGTTGAGCCCTGGGCAAGAACCTGATTCCGGGCAAAATCGACCTAAACGCGGCGGTCCCCTCATTCGGATGGTGGCTTTAGCATCCTGGCGCCATGCCGATCATGCCTTTGTCGTTCCTTTGTGCAGGGCATCCCGTCCGGAGATCCGGTTCAATAGGGATCGTTGCCAAAGCACCAACAGTCATGTAATTGAATCTCATGCACGGAAGTTCTTGGTTGGTCATCGGACTCTCGATCTTCGCCGCGGCTTCTTTGTCAGCCGCCACGGCGGACGAGGAGTATGTGCGCATCTACAAAGCCATCGTGGACGCCGACGCATTACGGGAGGGCGGGCAGCCCGAGGCGGCCACGCGGAACTATCAAGCAGCGCGCGAAGCGCTGAAGAAGCTTCAAACCGAGTTTCCCGGATGGAACGAGCGACTGGTGATCTTTCGCCTGAACTATATCGCCAGCCGGCTCAGCACCACCCCGGCGTCCCCCTCGGCCGACCGTACCCCGGCCTCGCCTTCGACCGCACCCACGCCGGCACCCATGATCTCCATCCCGCCGCCACCGCCGAGCCCGTCACCCATCGGGACCCAGCCGGTTTCCGACCAGCAGCTTCAACAGCTTCGGGATGAAAACCAGGCGCTGCGGCTTGCTGCTGCGCGCCTGGAGGCAAAGCTGCGTGAAGCCCTCTCCACCCAGCCCGCGCCGACAGATCCTCAGGAGCTTGCGCGAGTCCAAAACGAGCTGCGTGAACTCTCCAAAGCTCATGAGCTCCTGAAGTCCTCGATGGCCGCGGAGACATCCAAGCCTCCCGCCGTCCAAACGGTCACCAACACGATCACCAGCGTGATCACGAACATCGTGCTGAACACCGTGACCAACACCGTCACCCGGCTGATCACCAACTTCGTTCCTCAGGTCGTCGTCAACACGGTCACCAACACGATCACCAACAACCTGGCCACCGTCGTCACCAACCGGATCATGGTTGAGCCTCCCGACCTTGCGGAGATGCGCACGTCCCTCACCAACCAGCTGGCGGCGGTCTCCGCGCTGCGTTCCGAGAATGATCTGCTCAAGAAGGAACTCCAGCAGGCCAAGTCCACGCCTCCCCCTGCACCCGTCCCGGTGAAGGATCCCGTCATGGAACAACAGCTGGCCAGCGCCCTGAAAAGCCTTAAAGCTGCTGAGGAGTCCAATGCGGAGCTGGTGAAACGCCAGAATGCACTCGAACAAAAGCTTGCGGATGCCTCGCAGTCGCAGACCGAAGCCGCAGCCAAACTCAAGGAGACAGCCGCACTCGAAGCCGAATTGAACAAGTCGCGCGAGGAGTTCAAAAGGCTCGCGGACAGCAAGGCAGTGCTTGAAAAACGCCTCGCGGAGAACGTTGGGGCCAAGGTCCCCGAGAGCGAGTCCGGACGACGCATCATGAAGCTCGAGCGGGACCTGCTCGAAAGCCAGGCCGAGATGCGTCTCTTAACGCGGCAAAAAGCGACACTCGAACAGAAGCTTGCTGAGAGCCGTGCCGCGACCCCGCCCGCTGATGCTGCGACCGCTGCGTCATCGTTCCCCTCTGCGGGAGGCGAGGCCGCATCCACCGAGGTCAATCGTCAGCTGAAAAAGGCCGCATGGGAGGTTTTGAACCTTCAGGCGGCCAACGCGGACCTGACTCGCAAACAGGCTGAGCTCATCACGCAGATGGCGAAACTAAGCTCCACGAGCTCCACGGCTGACGCGATCGATCAGGATCGCCTGCGTCGGCTGGAGCAGATGAACCAGGAGCTCGCACAGAGCCGGTCCGCCAAAACGCGGCTGGAGCAGGAGAACCAATCCCTGGCCCGGCAGCTGACGGATGCGCGGCAGCCTGGTGGACGCGACAGCCGCGCCAAGGATGACACCGCTCGGAAGCAGCTCGCGGAGGCGCAGGACAAGATCAAGCAGATGGAGCAAGCAAATCGGGATCTGTTGGCGAAGGCATCGGAGCTGGAGCGGCAGATTGCGGAGGCGAAGGTCGGTGTGCCCATCGCCAGCACGACAGCGGGAGGCGATGCGCATCGGATCGAGAGGCTTCAGCGCGATCTCCAGAGGAGCCGGGAAACCGCCCGGGCGCTGGAGCAGGAGAACCGGGCGCTGGAAGCCCGTCTGGGGGGTGGTGATCCTGGTCGCACCGGGGCCCAGCCCACAGTGCGAACAAGCGGTCGATCCGCCAACGATCGCGAGCTGGCAGCCCTGCGGTCCCGGTTGGCGATCTATGAAGCCAAGGCTGTTCCCTATACCGAGGAGGAGCTTTCATTGTTTGGAAGGCTGGAGATCAACATAGCGACTACCGCCTCCGAACCGGCTCCCGCGGGAGGTGCACCAAGCTCTCCATCCGTTTCGAGTCCCCTGGTTGTGGAAGCCCGGAAGGATTTCGATTCAGGCAACTATGCCGGGGCGGAACAAAAATTCAGAGAGGCTGTAAAATCGGACTCGCGAAACCTCTACGCCCTCGCTCACCTCGCGGCAGCGCAATTCGAACAATCCAAACTGGATGATGCGGAAAAAACCCTCGCTCAGGCTGTGAGTTTGAGCTCGGAGGATCCCGCATCCCTGTATCTGCTCGGAATCATCAGGCTGCGTCAGGAGAAAGTGGATGAAGCCCTGGATTACCTCACACGCTCAGCCAAGGGGAATCCTCAAAACGCCGTCACCCAGAATTCGCTCGGAGTTGCGTTGAGCCAGAAGGGGCTTCGCGAGCCTGCCGAGACAGCCTTCCGTCGCGCCCTGCAGATCCGTCCGGAGTATCCTGACGCGCACTACAATCTGGCAGTGGAGTACGTGCTGCAGGATCCACCCGCATTCAAGCTGGCTCAGTGGCATTACCAGAAGGCCGTTGAGAAGGGACATCCCAGGAACAACGAGCTGGAAAAGCGGCTCGAGAACGCTGCGGCTGCAGGAGCTGCCCCGGCCCCTGAGGCGAAACCTATTTCGA
>VHDG01000248.1 GCA_016871475.1 Verrucomicrobiota bacterium | reverse complement strand
ACTCCCGAGGCTTCAATCTCCCCCAGGAAAACCTTGGACAGTTCTGCGTCGAGCTTCAGAGACCTGATTCCGAATGCAGCAGGACCCGGCTCCTCGTTGGGGAAAGCGATGGGCGCCTCGGATTCGGGAGGAGGTGAAACCGGGGCGGGAGGACTCACCAGCTCCCACAGTCGACTGAGGTCCAAGGTCTGGGATCGCAGGCTCAACACGCCTTCCATCCCGCCGGGTTTGCTCAGATCGAGTCGACCTCTCAAGCTTGCCGTGTTGGAGGCAGCACGGGGTGTGGGGCTAAGAGTCACCGAGGCCTCCTTCAAATCCAACCGCCCAGGTTGCGTCCATGTTCCCTCCCCTGAAACACCCACCGCCAGGGGTTCGCGAAAGCCACTGCCCAAGAGCACTTCGGAAACGATTTCTGTCCCCGCTTTTACGGAGAAGGCGCCGCTGCCTTTGTCGAAGGCCGCCGTGCCTTCGCTCGACAGTCCGACCCGGCCGTCCCGGGAGAGATCGACCTTGAACGACTTGAGCTCCATCCTCCCGAAGTCCAGCAGCTCCCCAGCCGCTCGCATTTTCAATGTTCCCTGCCGGAAAGGGGGGTCTCCAAGGCTCAGATCCAAGCCCTGCACTTCTCCGCTCTTCTCAAACATCAACTTCTTCCCACCGGATTGAGCTGTCAGCCGCGTCCGGCCTGAGAGATTTCCTGCCTCAATGGGTCCGCCCAGGAACGATTTCCAATCCGCCAGATTCAAGTCGGACACCATGAGATCTAATGACGCCTCTCCGGCCCCGGCTGACTGAGCTCCCCATGCGAGGTTCATCGGAGCCGATAGAGCAGAGGAAATCAGAGTGCGACCCGCCTGAGTTCCCTTGAGCTGAAGTGACTTCAGAATTCCTGTCTTCGAGAGGAGGTCCGCCGAAAGGTCACAGGCCAGGGAGAGATCCACCGGAGGGGTCTGCGAGTCTCCCTGGACCAGATTGAACTGGTCCACCGACAGGCTCGCTGTGCCTTGAACGACTTTCCCTCCACCACGAATCTCCAGCCCCGAGCTCCCGCGGATGGAGGTCTTGCCGAAGGACAGTCCGAACGCGGCTCCCAGAGGATTTAGAACCTGGTCGTTGATCCCGCTGATGGCCAGCTGGAGCTTGCCCTCCGTCTTGCCGGCATCGAAGGGGCCCGACACATTGAACACGCCCAGGGCCCTCGCATTTTGCTCGAACCGAAGCTGAACTCGTCGAACCTCGGAGGGGGTGACATCGGCTTCAAGGATGGGAGAAAAACCTTGGAGCGCGCTCAGCCTGCCCGAGCTCTGAGAGACCACCGCTGATGCCGCCCCGTTGAGCTCCCTGGGGACCAGAGCCTCGGACAGCGCCAGCTTGAAGTTTCCCTGAAAGCTTCCCTGCATTGTCCCGTTAGTCCCCATATCCGCCCGCATTTCACCCGAGAATCCGAGTTGTCCCGCCTCAACGCCGATCAACCGATCGAGTGTCAAAACAGCCTTGTGGATCTCAAGGACTTCACGTGATTTATCAGACGCCGTGCTTTGCTTCCGGAACGATGCGTTCCTGATGGAGATATTCTGCAGGTTCAACCTGGGCGGTTTGGATGCGGAGGATCCTGGCGTAGCGGGCGATTGAGTCTGGGCATCCAGCAAGGGCTGAAGACTATCGCGACCATCCGGAGTGGGGAGGATACGGAGAGCTGGGGTGTCCACAGTCAGCTCTTTGACCGTGAGAGTTCCTCCCATTAGATCCATCAGTGAGAAACGTGCGAAGACCTCGTTGACAGAGAGAAGAGGTTCGGTGCCTCCTGTGGAAACCTTGAGGTCCCGAATACGCGCGGAAGACAACGGACTGATGGACAGCGAGTCGGCGGTCAGCGCAGCACCGAGAGACTTCCCGACGCGCGGAAGAACGAAGGCTTTGAGAAATCCGTTGCTCGTTACCACGAAGTAAGCGAGGAGGACGAATCCGAGCAGACCGATGGCGCAGAGTGCAATCATCTTGGGAACCCGGCGAGCCGAAGCCGGAGGTTGAGAAGGAGTGGTAGCATTCATAATTCAAACCGCCGGGATCGTGAAGCAATCGAGCCCGCTGCGAACGAAAAGAAAGGGAAGGCAATGCCATTCCGTGAGTTCAAGTCTCAGGAACATTTAAGACGCGGGAGGACCACAGGAATGTTGAGGACAGGAAGATGATAAGACAATTTTCCTGTCATTGAATCGGCTGCTTGAGCCTATTGAATTCCCAGAACCTCACGGGCTTCAGCCTCGGGAGTAAGCCCTCTTCTGGGATACAGGGTGTAGGTGTTCGTCTGATAGATCCTGTCTCCCACCTTCAGCACCCGTAGCGGCCCCAACAGCTCCAGCTCGACATAGGCCAGGGGATCAGGATTCGTGTAGATCTCCGCGCTGCTTCCATTGTCAGGGTAATCCCCTTCCCCACGCGGGGAATCAATCCGGACCAGGGATTTCTCGCCCACCCAGACCAGGCTATCTGCATCATTGCCAATCTTGTACGACGATGTTGAGTCGCGTTCGATCGACAGCAGCCCATCGAGCTTCTTCAAGCTGGGCGGCACGTCCTTGGACTGCTTGTCAAAGGCCTCAGGAAACCGGGTGTTCTTCGGAATGGGGGCAAACACCGCCACAGGATGCGCCAGCTGTGTGATGATCCAGATACTGACGGCATTGGTTCGGGCGTCGATGGGCGCATCGGTGATCTCCCTCATCTTGTCGTAGGTGGTCACAATGGTCATCTGAGGTTTCACGGGATCCAATCTGATCTCACGCAGCGTACGAATCCCGAAGTATGGATCCACCGGGGATCGAAGAACCAGCACATCGCCTGTTCGCTCAGCTTCAACCGGCATGGAATCGAAAGCAGGCGGCGGTGGCCACGCGCGGGGTGTCCATTGCGGCCAGGTGCTCTGGGGCGCGGGCCAGGTCTTGTCACCTCCGAAGTTACCCCAGTCGGCGGACTTCGGATCCGGGCTCTTTCCGTGTAGCGAAGGGTTCTCCCAAAATGGGGAATCGCCGCCCGCAAACCTGAACTGCATCACGCGGCCGACCTCTGGCACGACCACCACTTCAACCTTGCCGTTTGCGATCAACCAGCTGTTCGACCAGCCCTTGTGGTTGATCATCTCAAATCGAAGTCCACTCGAGGCCTTGCGCCCGGTGGTGAACTCTCGAAAGACCAGGTAAAGAGGGACGGCAACCAGCGCCAGGAATACCAGGCTGGTCAGTGCGCGGACACTGGCAGACCCCGAAACGAAGAAGGGTTCACCCGCACGAATCCGGGCTTGAGCTTGGGTAACGCGTCCTGCGTTCATGTTGAATCATGGATTCAGCCCGCTCGCTTCGCCGCATCTTGCAACATTGAATGACCGCTGCGCAACATTCGCTCTGTGATCTCCCACCCGATGCATGCATCGGTGATGGAGACTCCGTACTTCAACCCCTCCCCATCCTTCCCCAATGGCTGGTTGCCATCGTTGATGTTGCTCTCGACCATCATGCCGAACAAAGAGGCGTTGCCTGCAGCCCGTTGAGCGATGACGTTGAGCCAGACCTCCTCCTGCCGCGTGTGAACCTTGCCGGAGTTTGCGTGGCTGCAATCCACCATCAACCCGCTGCGAAGCCCGCTGCGTTTGAGCAGTTCGACGGCAGCCGCGATACTCTCCGCATCATAGTTAGCGGCGAGCCTCCCGCCTCGGAGCACCACGTGCCCATCAGGATTCCCAACCGTGCGGATGATGCTGGTCGCACCGTCCGGATCAATCCCAAGAAAATTGTGGGGGTGCATCGCCGACTTCATGGCGTCGATGGCTATCTGCAACCCGCCGTCTGTACCGTTTTTGAATCCCACCGGCATGCTCAGACCGCTGGCCATTTCCCGGTGAGTTTGAGACTCCGTGGTGCGCGCCCCGATGGCCGCCCATGTCACGAGGTCAGCGAAGTACTGCGGAGTGATCGGATCGAGGAATTCAGTCCCTGCAGGCATCCCCATTGAATTGATGGCGAGCAGCAACTCGCGGGCTTTGCGCAAACCCGTATCGATATCATGACTCCCATCCAGGTGAGGGTCGTTGACCAGGCCTTTCCAACCAATGGTGGTGCGGGGTTTTTCAAAATAAACCCGCATCACGATGAAAAGCTGATCCGCAAGTTCAACACGAAGGGCATTGAGCCTTTCGGCGTAGTCGAGAGCCGCCTTCGGATCGTGAATCGAACAAGGACCGATCACCACGAGCAGCCTGGGATCCTTCTGATCCAATATTTTCTGAACGCTCTGGCGTCCCTCCACGACGGTCCTGTTGACGTCGGGAGTCATGGGCAGCAACGCCTTGAGCGCGTTGGGAGCGGTCAAACGAACGGTTTCACGAACCCGCAAATTGTTGGTCGGCAGCATATTGGAACCCACTCGCGTCGACACCCGGAGATCCGCCGGTGAAGAACGCAGAGCGCGCGTAATAAACCACCTCCGAGACCAAAGTGGAAACTCTTTTTCCCTGTTGTCTGGATTTGAGGACTCCGAACCCTGAGTGGAAAGTGGAGGGCATCCTGCCGGAAGACGTTCGAAAGGCGAAACCCAGCGAATCGATGTCGAAACTTCCTGGAATCGGTGCGATCGAGGGAAGCCCCCATCCCCCACCTCGGAGTCAGCGTACAAATCCCCTGTGCACGGGCATCTGGGTTGGATTGCGATGGGAACGGGGCGGTAGATCCGATGGGATCATCATCGGCAGGCGATCCTGAACGATCGTCCAACTCGGCGGCAGATATCGGTCACCGTGGAAACGGACTTAAGCCAAATGGAGCGAATTCTTTCCCAATCAGATGTTGACGACTCGGGGGACGCGACTTACGTTTTGCCGCCGCTTGAGTTCCAGAGTAGCTCAATGGTAGAGCACGCGGCTGTTAACCGTGTGGTTGCAGGTTCGAGCCCTGCCTCTGGAGCCATCTTCACAAACCTTCATCCTCCTTCCTGATCACTGGAAAACCTTCCTTGATCACTCCGTTAACCCGGGGGCGTGCTCCCGATCGTGGTGCGGCTGATCGTCACGACTTCCGGCGGGCCTTTCCTGATAGGCGGGAGAGACACCCCGGGGTCATCCTCCGTGAAAAAAAGTTTGCGACTCCACGGAGTGGGACGGTTAATGCACGGGAGCTTTCATGGTTGACCGGCAGTCGAGCAACAGAAAGTACAACGCATTGAAATGAATCTGAGCAACCTCCGGGGCATTTTGCAGTATGTGCCTCGTTTCCGCGAAAAAACCTTCGTCCTCAGCATCGACGCATCCGTCGTGATGGACGAGATCTTTCCCAGCCTGCTGCAGGACATCGCGGTGCTTCGCTCCCTGAACATCCGCGTGTTGATCGTTCACGGCGCGGCAGCGCAGATCAAACTGCTGGCGGCCGAGCAGGGTGTGGTGGCCAGCGATCTCGAAGGCACGGGGATCACGGATGCAACAACCTTGAAGCTCGCTCTGACGGGGTCCAACCGACTGACCCACGAGATCCTGGAGGGACTTTCAGCCAATGATCTGAGGGCTGTCTCGACCAATGCCATCATCGCCCACCCGCTGGGCATCATCCATGGAGTCGATCACCAGCTGACAGGCAAGGTGGAACGTATCGATGTCGAGATGCTCCAGGGCCTGCTGAGCCAGGGCATCGTCCCCGTGCTTCCACCCCTGGGGTTTGACGGGGAGGGTCGGACTTATCGCGTCAACTCCGACCATGTCGCTGTCGCTTTGGCTGATGCACTCAAGGCGATCAAGCTGGTGTTCGTTGGAGCCATCGATGGCCTGATCTTCCAGGGCAAGCGGATACCCGACATGTTGGCAGGGGCTTTGGCGGCTCATCTGGCATCACGAAAAGGGGACTTCCACCCCGAATGTCTCTCCAAGGCGATCCATGCGGCCCAGGCCTGCCAACTTGGGATCCCCAGAGTTCATATCATCAACGGGCTCCAGAATGAGGCGTTGCTGGCCGAGGTGTTTTCCAACGATGGAATCGGGACCCTGATTTACGCCAACGAGTACAGCCAGATTCGACCGGCGATGAGGAAGGACATCCGAACCATCCTGATGTTGATCAAGCAATCGGTGGAATCCGATGAGCTGGTGAAGCGCACCCGCACCAGCATCGAGAAACAGCTGACGGACTATTATGTCTTCGAATTGGACAGAACGGTGGCGGCGTGCGTTGCCCTCCACCTTTATCCGGAGGAACAAGCCGGCGAACTCGCATGCCTTTTC